>JAHIPR010000039.1 GCA_018903015.1 bacterium | reverse complement strand
TCTATCTGTTCTGCTTCATAAGCAGGGTCAAGGGTTAGATAAGGGTTTTCCCATTCTCCCATTACCCCTAATCGTTTAAACTCTTCTCTTTGCACGTTGATATAATGTTTGGCATACTCTGTACACTTCTTCCTTAGTTCAACCGGGTCTACCTCGCTTAAGTCAACTTTCATATCTTTGGTAACCTGAAACTCTATAGGTAAGCCATGGGTATCCCATCCGGGAACATAGCGGGAATTATATCCTTTCATCGATTTATACTTGGGGATTATATCTTTTAATATCTTATTATAGGCGGTCCCTATATGTATATTTCCATTAGCATAGGGAGGTCCATCGTGCAAGATGTATTTTTCCAGATTTTTCTTTTTTTCCAATACTTTCTTGTATGTTTCCTGTTCTTCCCAAAATTCTAACAATTTAGGCTCTTCCTGAGCCAAGTTTGCTTTCATTTTAAATTTTGTTTTCGGTAAATTTAAGGTGTCTTTGAATTCCATTTAAATCTCTCCTCGTGCTTTATAATTTACATAATAATATGATTGTAAACCAACTGGAATTCTGAGTTCTCAACTGATTTTTTCTATTTTATCTAAAAATTTACTTTGGTTGATATCGTAAATCTTAATAAGTTTATTTTTGCTGGTTTGCCCCGAAATTATTTTAATTTTTGATTTCGCTACATCGAAATATTTAGCTAGATAGGCAATACATTTTTTATTGGCTTTGCCTTCGACCGGCGGGGCGGTGATGGAAATCTTTAAAGCGTTATTATACACTCCGACAATTTTATTCTTGGGTGAACCGGGGACAATTTTTACCTTGATTACAATATCATTCCCCGTAATTTTAAAATAATCATCTGTACTGCTGTTCATCTTCTGTGTCTTTGATTTTAGAATTTTGTTCTGCAACTAATCCTTCTAATTTATCCGTTTTCTCTCCGAAAATTTTATTCTTTGTTTTTTCTTTAGACATTTCATTCTCTTTAATCTCGTAATTTCCCTCTTTCTCAAAATCCTCATTTTCAATCATTTTTAGGTATAAATTCAACATTGATTTAAACTTTTCTTTAAATGTAAACTTATATCTTCGCAGGTTATCAATTTCATTTTTTAACAGGTCTTCTTTTTGAAAGACCTGTTGTTTTAACGCCTTAGCTTCCATCTCTGCTTTTTCTATGATTATCTTTGCTTCCTTTTCTACCCTGCCCCTCATCTCTTCGGCAGATTTTTGGGTATTTACTAAAGCGCTCCTTAAAGTTTCTTCAATCTCGCCAAACTCTTTTAATTTTTCTTGTATTTTTTCTATTTCTTCATTAAGTCTTACGTTTTCATTGATTAATTCTTCGTAGTCTTTTACTATCTTATCTAAAAAATCATCTACTTCTTCTTCGTTATAACCCCTAAACGATCTAGAAAATTCTTGCTGTTCAATATCCATTGGTGTAATTCTCATTCAATTATTCCCCCCTCATTTAATATTTTAATTAATTTTTTTATATACATTAAAAAGCTATACTAACAAGTATATTAATTAGTGCTCTTTGGAGAAAGTTTAGTAAAAAAAAGACAATTATCGGTGAAAGATCTAACCCCATGCCCCCTAAAGGCAATATAATCCTAAAGGGCGCCAAAACCGGTTCGGTAACTCTATAGATAAACCGAACCACCGGATTGTAGGAATCTATAGGCATCCAGGTTAAAAATATTCTTGCTAAAATTAAATAACTGTAAAGTCTGAAAACTGTGTTAATTATTTGTAACAGTAAAAGCATAGATAATATTTTCCTTCCTCTTCTATTAATTCATACGGGTAATTTAAATTAGTGGTTAATGAAACCCGAATATTCCTCTGCCGATTCTAACCATATTAGCGCCTTCTTCTATAGCTACCTCAAAATCATCAGTCATTCCCATGGAAAGATAGTCCATTTTAACGTTCTTTATATTTTTACTCTTTATTTCTTTAGATAATTCCCTGAGTTTCCTAAAATATGGACGAACTACTTCTTTATCTTCTTCTATTGGCGCAATAGTCATTAAACCTCTAACTCTTATTCTGGAAAATTCAGATATTTCTTTTAGAAAAGGTTCTACTTCTTCCGGTTTAATTCCGTATTTGCTTTCTTCCCCGGAAACATTCACCTCAACTAAAACATTCGTTGTCTTCCCAAATTGCAAAGAACGTTTATCTATCTCTTCGGCTAATTTTATACTATCTACAGAGTGAATACAATCAAATATTTCTATAGCGTATTTTACCT
>JAHIPR010000278.1 GCA_018903015.1 bacterium | reverse complement strand
GCAGATATATTTATCCTCAGGCATCAAACTAAATTTTCACCATTACGATCGCCATACCCATGAAAACGCTTATACTTTTTTCTTGGGATACGAAGGACCCCTACCCAGTGTTTCTGGTAAGGAAGTCAAGGTAGATATTACAATAAGGAAAAAAATTAGCCGATGTAAGGGAAGAATTTTTACGTAAAGAAACCCGGTTTAAAAAACTTTGGAAAATACGTCTTTCCTCCCAGATGGCATCCCTTCCTGAATTTGGCCAAGTTTATAGAGCAGTACAACGAGAGTTTAGACAAGCAGGATTATTGAAGCAAAGAAAAATTTGAACAAATATGGACACATGTACTAGCTCAATAATTCGGAAACTTTTAGCAGAAAACTTATGGGATCTGAGGAGTTTTTTAACCGGATGGTTGAGGTTTTAGTTATTATTATAGATAAACGTCTTGAAGGAAGACCTCGTAAAATGGAAGGTTAAACAATAGAAAAAATAGGATGTGTCCCTATTTTCTAATTTTCTATTAAAAACGTTATTCGGATATGATATTAGGTTGAAATATCGACTAATGATGTATATAATATAGGAGGATAACCTATATTTATTACATGGAAGGTAGATATTATGGAAAATGAAAAAACTTTAGGAAAAATCAGTGCTAAACTTATTAGAAAATTATATGATGAAAATAGACCTATTTTTGAAATTAATCATGCCCAAAGAATTTTAGGAAAAAGTTATAATGCTGTTGCAGATTTATTAAGCGATTTAGTAAAGCGAAAAATAATTGTTCGTCTAAAGGCAGGTAAATATTTAATTATTCCTCAAGAAATGGGTAGTGGAGAGAATTATTTAGGTAATTGGTATATAGCCGGTAAAGAAATTATTAATTCGGATAAATATTATATTGCATTTTATAGTGCCATGAATTACTGGGGAATGTTAACACAACCCTTGATTAAAATTTTTATTGCCACACCTAAAAGACAAATTATACCTCGCGAAATGATAGGAAAAATGATTTTTGTTACCGTGAAAGAAAAGTCTATTTGGGGAATCAAAGAAGAATGGGTAAACAGTAAAGAAAAAATAAGAATTTCAAATATTGAAAAAACTATTATTGATTGCTTAACTTATCCTCAATATTGTGGAGGAATTACGGAAATAGCCAAAGGAATTTGGATAGTTAAAGATAAGATTAATTATAAAATATTGTTAAATTATGTTAATAGACACAATAAAAATGTTGTGGCAAAAAGATTAGGGTATTTACTAGAATTATTAAATATTGGAGACTTAAATATTATATTAGAATTAAAAAAATATGTAAAAGACCGCTACGATTTATTTGATCCTACCTTATCTATAAAAAGAATTAATAAAAACAGCTGGCGTTTAATTGATAATGTAGGTCAAAAACAAATAAAGAATATAATAAGGTTTTAGGAAAATGATAGATTATTTACAAGTACAAAGATTATCCTTAAAAAATAATGTATCTCCGGAGATAATTGAAAAAGATTATTTTATCGAACTTGTACTATCTTATTTTTCTAAAGATAAATCTCTTTATGAAAATTTTGTTTTTAGAGGAGGCACAGCACTAAAGAAGGTTTATTTTCCAGAATATCGATTTTCTGAAGATTTGGATTTTGTAATTGATAGCAAGAAAGAAATTAATCTATATCAAGAAATAATTATTCAAATATTGCAAAAAATATCTTCTGATTATCCTATAAAAATAGATAAACGTTCTATGTTTGGAAGAGATCGATTACAATTATTTATTATATATGACATTATCCCTGATATAAAGGGTATAAAAGAATTAAAGGTAGATATTTTAAAGGATTATTATATTCCAAAACATGAAAGAAAAAGGCTTTTATTTTCATATCCGGAATTCGAAAATAAGAATTTACTCTTAGAGACCTATGCATTAGAGTCGGTAATATGTGATAAAATTGGAAGAATTTTGGATGTTGATAACGAACCGAGAGATCTGTATGATTTGTGGTACTTATTAAAATTAAATCTTGATATTAATATAATAAGGAAAGAGTTTAAAAATAAATATGGTTATGAAATACTAATTCCCAATTTATTAAGAGAGATTGTTAAAGATGATTATAAGCAAAATTGGCAAAATAGATTAATACATCAAATGTTTGATCTTCCTGATTTTGATATAGTAATTAAAGATTTAAATAAATTGATAAGGAAAAAGTTCGAATAAACACATCCCGTTTTCTTAGGCAATTAATATTTTACTTTTAAATTAAATAAATAGGGAAGGTACACCAGGTTAATAATTCGGTAACTTTTAGCGGAAAACTATAGGATCTAGGAACGGGGGACGGCTCTACGGATTATCAGCTTTTTAAAGGAAAAAATAGTAAGGTTTTAAAGCGTAGAGAATATAAGGATTTCTGTGTTTTTTTGTGTACGCCCAGCATGGACACAGTCTATAGGATGAAAGCCACGAGCATCGAAGGTGATATAGGTGTTAGCGACGAGAGTCTTTGATAATGTTAGGGACTCTTTTTAGTTTATAATTCGCATACAATTATTTTATCTTTAGTTTTTGTGTAAACAATTGTAGAAAAAGGTTTACATAATGTGATGGTTTTAGTACAATATAGTTAATAAAATGTGATGGTGGTGACAATTATGTATCGTAATCTGCTTGAAAACCTAAAAGAATGGAAGGATAAAAAAGGAAGGCCGCCTCTGATTTTAAAGGGAGCCAGACAGGTTGGTAAAACGTGGCTTTTAATTGAATTTGCAAAAACTTGTTTTGAAGACGTACTATATATTAATTTTGAAAACACGCCAAACCTGAATGAATTATTTGAAGGATCCATTGAGCCACAAAGAATTATTGATATGCTCGGCGCTCTAAATGGCAAAAAGATAATTCCTGAAAAAACTTTATTGATATTCGATGAAGTGCAAGAAATCCCCCGCGCACTAACCGCACTTAAATATTTTGCAGAAAACGCACCAGAATACCCAATTTGCTGTGCCGGATCACTTCTTGGTGTCGCGCTTCACAAGGGCACTTCATTCCCTGTCGGAAAGGTTGAATTTTTAACCTTGCAGCCTTTGACTTTTCAGGAGTTTTTAGAAGCAAACAAGGAGCAAGAGCTGGTTAAATTTATTGAGAAAACTGATTATATGCCCTTTCCCCAGCCACTTGTTAACAAGCTGATTGATTATTTAAAATTATATTTTGTAATCGGAGGTATGCCTGCAGTTGTTAATACGTGGCTTGAATATCGTGATTTTGCAAAAGTTGAAGAAAAGCAGAATGCAATTTTAGACACCTACCAGCAGGATTTTTCAAAGCATGCTCCATCCGCAATTGTTCCTAAATTGCGTTATTTGTGGAATAGCGTTCCTTCGCAGCTTGCAAAAGAAAGTAAAAAGTTTATCTATGGGCTTGTAAAGAAAGGCGTACGAGCACGAGAATATGAAAATGCGCTACTTTGGCTTTTAGATAGTGGATTTATACGAAAAGTTGGTAG
>JAHIPR010000277.1 GCA_018903015.1 bacterium | reverse complement strand
TAAATATCTGGGAGGAATCCTTCCTCAATGTATCCATAATGGATTTGGCATACAGTATTTTAAGGAAGAACTGACCGGACCGGAATATGCAGAGAGATTTATTACTAAATTGAAAGATTGTCAGATTGATGTAAAGACAGAAACGATGGTTATAAAGATAACCCCCGATAAACGGATTATAGCCATAAACAGAGATGATGGTTTATTGCATATCCAAGCAAAAGCAGTTGTTCTGGCTATGGGGTGCCGGGAAAGAACCAGGGAGGCGATTGCCATATCCGGGAGCAGGCCTGCTGGGATATTTACCGCCGGCACTGCCCAGAGATATATTAATATAGAAGGATATATGCCCGGCCGTGAGGTAGTTGTTCTGGGTTCGGGGGATATAGGGATGATTATGGCCCGCAGGATGACTTTAGAAGGAGCAAGGGTTAAGGCGGTTCTGGAAATTATGCCTTTTTCTACCGGACTAATCAGAAACAAGGTTCAGTGTCTGGATGATTTTAATATCCCTTTAAGATTCAATCATACTATTACCCGAATTGAGGGGAGAAAGCGGGTAGAAAGAGTGACCGTCGCTCAGGTGGATAAAAACTTACAAGCAATTCCCGGAACCGAAGAAGAGATAAGCTGTGATACCATCCTATTATCTGTTGGTTTAATTCCGGAAAATGAACTAACCAGAGAAGTAGGGATTGAATTAGACCCGGTAACCAGAGGGCCCATAGTAAATGAAAACCGAGAGACAGAGATTGAGGGAATTTTTGCCTGTGGAAATGTGCTGCATGTCCATGACTTAGCCGATTTTGCTACCGAAGAGGGAGAGATCGTGGGTAGAGCTGTAGGCGAATACCTAAAAAGGAGTAGAAAATTTCGTCCTCAACCCATAAAGATAGTACCCGGTGATAATATTGCATATGTAGTCCCTCAACATATAGATTTTCTTGTTCCGGGAAGGAAGAAAATAAAAATATTTATGCGGGTAAAAAAGCCAGCAGAGAGGATCAGGATTAATTTATTAGATGATAAAGGCAGAGTATTGGGTTCTTACAAGAAGAGGATTGTAACCCCGGGAGAGATGGTGAGCGTCTTTTTGCCGGAAGTTCTATTGGATGATAGATTGAAAAATATAACTATCTCTATTAAAAGGGATTAGGGAGTAAAGAGGATGGAACAAAATAAGATAATATGTATAAGCTGCCCCATAGGTTGCAGGATGACCATCCAGAGTAAAAATGGAAAGATTACCTCTATTATAGGGAATGCCTGTCCTAAAGGAATTGAATATATCAAAGAGGAATATTTCAATCCATTACGAATTTTAACTACTACAGTTAAAGTAATTGGCGGTGAATTACCCTTGGTGTCGGTAAAGACAGAAAAAGCGATTCCTAAAAGATTATTATTAAAAGCTATGGTCGAAATTGCTGAAATTGAAGTTAATGCCCCGGTTAAAATAAGTCAGGTAATTAAAGATGATTTGATGGGAACAGGCGTAAGCCTGATTGCCACCCGCAATGTTAAGAGAGTTGATTCTAACCTGTTTTCCTATAAAATTTTGAAGTAACCGATTATATGTGTTATTATTTTTATAGCGTTTTTAAAATCAATATTTTGTACTTATATAAAATCGTAACTTTAGGGGGAAAAACGATAGATGCAAGACCTTAGAGAATGTTTTAGAGAACACCCCGTAATTGCCTCCATAAGAAACGATTCAGATTTTAAATATGCCCTCAACAGTAAGGCTGCTGCCCTTTTTATTCTTCATGGAGATATATTTAATCTTCCCCAGATTATGAAAGAATGCGAAAAGCACAACAAGCTGGTTTTTTTACACATAGATCTAATCAAAGGAATTGGTCGAGATAGGGAAGGAATAATATATTTAGCCAAGAAAGAACTTTGTAATGGGATTGTTTCCATTAAAAGCAATCTCATCAATATAGCTAAAAAAGAAGGGCTTATTGCTATACAGCGTCTTTTTTTACTCGACTCCGCTGCTTTAAAGACTGGAGAACAGCTGTTAAAAAATAACCAGCCTGATGCAGTAGAAATTTTACCTGGGATAGCTGCTCCTTATTTTATAGAGCATGTATACAAAGAATTGCTTTGTCCGGTTATTGCCGGCGGTTTAATTTCTGATAAAAGTGAAATAGAGAAATTATTGCAAAGAGGAGTTCTAGCCGTATCTACCAGTAAAAAAGAATTATGGTAGTTTTAATTAAATAATATTTTTCTTTAAATAAAGTAGAGATTAGGTTATAGCTAAAATAGCTCGATATACTTTTTGGCAAGTTAATTTACAGTATTAACAGATAACTTCAACTTGCATTTATCAACTAAAAATTCCTCGCTAACCTACTACTAGATTAGCGTTGGATACTTGAGGAAGAATTGCCCGATGCGTACACATTTGAACTGTGCAAGCTGTATAATAGATGATTTATGCGGTGCTTTGAATTTGGTACCTTTAAAGGAAGATACTAAAAATGAGATATTAAAGGAATCATTTCGATTTCTCTCTCGAGAGTTCTCTACAGAAAAGATTCTGTCTTATTTTATTACCGAAGTTCACAGAATTTTAAAGAAGATATCAGGAATAGAAATTCCTTTTCAAGAAAGAAGAGACAAGCGTAATCAGCTTGGAATAGAGATGGCAGAAAAGATCAATTTGGAAGCAGAAAGATTGAAGGAATCGGAAAGATTTTCATTTTTGGTTAATTGGGCTATTGCCAGCAACCATCTTGATTTTCGGACAGTTGGAACCGGCTATGGTTTCCAGATGGCTGAAATAATAGAAGACGGAGAAACAGTAGGCCTCCAAGGGGCTGCTTCAAAAATCATATTAGCCGGACCAGACACACTGGGTATTTCTCTTAATGAAATGTCTGACCAACTAAAACGGGAACTTCAGACTGCTGATCTGGTGATTGCCAAATGTAGCCATTTTACTCTAAGTAAGACACAATACAACATTTTATTTGACAACAAAAATGAATCTCGTTAGAATGAGGATAACCGAAGCAAGAAGTAAAAAATACGTTAAATGAATTAAAAATATGGCTAGAGATAAAGAGAAAAGCCTATTTAATATATTTAAGTAATTATACTTATATATTAAATAGGCTTTAATTTCCTTAAAAACATTTTACCAATTAGATAAATTATTATTCTGCCCATTAGATAAATTCTCTAAATCAGAGAGGAGGTGAATTTTAATTTTCATAACTTAACATAAGAATTGCTTGTTAAAATTGTTTAGTATTAAAAAATATTTTAGGAGGGAAAAAAATGAAAAAGACAATCTTTGTTGCGTTTTTAATAACTATTTTTTTAGCCAGTTCGGTTGCCCTGGCTGCTGATAAGATTAATGTTCAGTTCTGGCATGCGATGGGCGGATGGAGAATTGAACTGCTCCAGGAGATGGCCAATGATTTTATGGCTTTAAATCCGGATATTAATGTCGAGGTTCAATATACCGGAAGTTATGGTGATACCATTAATAAACTTAATGTCGCAGTTCAATCGAAGGTTGCACCTCATGTGGTACAAGGATATGACATCGCCACTCAAATGCTAATTGATGGAGAAGTTGGTCTGGTTATGCAAGATTTAATTGACGCAGATCCTACTTTTGATATCGGAGCTTTTATGCCTCAGGTGCTTAATTATTATAGGGTAAATGGAAAACTCTATTGTATGCCTTTTAATTCTTCCAATGCTATTATGTTCTACAATAAAACTCTATTTGAAAAAGCGGGTTTAGATCCCAATAAACCACCTAAAACCTATGAAGAACTACTTGAATATGCGGAAAAACTTACCACAAAAGATGATAAAGGAAATGTAGTTCAGGCCGCTGTTTGTTGGAGCCTTAACTGTTGGTTCTTTGAACAATTTATGGCTTCACAAAATGCTCCTTTGGTTGATAACGATAATGGCAGAACCGGAAGACCCACCAAAGCCATATTTAATTCAGATGCTGGTTTGAAAGTATTTACTTTTTGGAATGACCTAACTAAAAATGGATATATGATAAATACCAAGCTTGAAGATTGGACCGGAGCGAGAAATCTCTTTATATCTCAAAAGGTGGCAATGTTAATTACCTCAACATCTGATGTTGCCTTGATGGTCAAATCTGCACAAGAAAATAATTTTGAACTGGGCAGTGCGTTTCTACCTGCCCCAGCGGATGCTGAAGCTGGTGGAGTAGTAATTGGCGGAGGTAGTCTCTGGCTTATTGGCGGGCATCCTAAAAATGAGACTGATGCAGCCTGGAAATTTGTAAAATATATGACTGAAGCCCCGCAACAGATAAAGTGGCATACTGGAACTGGCTACTTCCCGGTGAGAAAAGATGCTATAGAAGACCTCTTGGCTCAGGGTTATTATTCCGGGTCTCCACATAATCTGACTGCCATATTGCAACTTCTCCTTTCCACTCAGAATTATAACACCAGTGGAGCAATTATTGGTGCTTTTGCTGAGATGAGATCTATTGTTGCATCAAACATTGAAAAGATGCTCTCAGGCAGTATGACTCCAGCAGAAGCCTTAGCTGCTGCAGAAAAAGCAGCAACCGAAGCGATTAGAAACTATGAAGGATTGTAATATTTAATTTCTTTGGAGGCGGTAAAACCTTTACCGCCTCCTTTACCATTAATTTATCAACATTTATTTATTTTAACTATTGAGGACATAACAATGCGAAAATGGACTCCATATTTATTGTTGATCCCCACTTTTATAATAATTGTCTTATTTATTTATGTACCTGCTGAGTATTCGATAAAGGCGAGTACGCAAAGAATACTGCCCTTTGGCAGAGGAACGAGTTATATAGGCTTAACTAATTTTTTAAAACTTTTTTCTAATGCTGATTACCTCTACTCAGTAAGATTTACCATTCTCTATGTTACAGTTACAGTGGGCATTGCTATTATTTTATCCTTTTTAATTGCTCTTCTTCTGGTTAAGAAGATTCCCGGAGTAAAACTATTTAGGACTTTGATTTTTGTTCCTTATGCTATTTCTCCGGCTATCGCTGGAGCTTTGTGGACTTTTTTGTTAAACCCAATAGTAGGCCACGTAAGCTATTTCTTTCAGGTTCTTTTTGGGATTCAAGTGGAATGGCTGACCTCTAAACCTTATGCTTTTTATGCCGTAGTATTTGCTTCGGTATGGAAAACACTACCTTTCAATATGATATTTTACATTGCCAGCATTCAGGATGTACCGGAAGAGATTCTGGAGTCAGCTACCATTGAAGGCGCCAGTGCTTTTAACAGGACCTGGAAAATAATTTTCCCCCTGGTTTCTCCCATTACTTTTTATTTGGTAATTATGAATATAGTGACCATGATGTTTTCTTCTTTCGCTATCATCGATGTTATGACCAAAGGAGGACCAGGTCAATATACTACCAATATGATTTATAGACTTTATTTGGATGCTTTTTACTTCCAAAAACCAGGGGTTGCTTCAGCTCAAAGCGTAATCCTGATTGCTATAATGATAGTGGTTACTTCGATCTATTTTAAATTCGGCGAACGGCGTGTTCACTACCAATAAGGAGATAACTGATGAGAATATCCACTCAAAAACGAACAGATGTAATTGTATCCGAAGCAATATTGATAATTGTTTCCCTTGTATTTATATTACCGTTAATACTTGCATTAACTATGAGTATACAGCCTCCCCATGTTGTTTTTTCCTTCCCCCCGAAGATTCTTCCTCGAGGACTCCACTTACAAAATTATGTTACCGCCTTTCAAAGGGTCCCATTTTTCAGGCTATTTCTGAATAGTGCCATAGTAGCAGTGATGATTACCGCAGGGAAACTGATAACCGGTGCTCTCGCCGGATACGCCTATGCCAATTTTAACTTTTTTGGCAAAAGTTTTTCCTTTGCTTTTCTATTTGCTACCTTATTTTTGCCAGCTGAAATAATTATGATTGTACCTCTATTTTCCCTAATGGTAAAGTTTGGATGGGTCAATACTTACTGGGCTTTGACCATTCCTTTTATGGCAAGTGCTACCAATACTTTTTTGCTGAGACAGCATTTTATGATGATTCCCAAAGAACTTGAGGATTCAGCAAGAATTGACGGAGCCGGGCCGATGGCTTATTTTATAAAAATTTTACTCCCCCTTTCCAAAGCTATGCTTGGCGGCGTATCAATTATTAATTTTATTTATGCCTGGAATCTTTACCTCTGGCCTCTTATAATTACAATGGAAGATAAAATGAAGACCGTTCAGGTTGGAGTAAAGATGCTGATTGACTCTGAAGCAGCAAGTGACTGGGGAGTAATTATGGCCGGCACCGTTTCCGCAGTAGTACCTACCTTAATAGTATTTTTTGTACTTCAATCTATTTTCGTAAAGAGTCTTACCAGATCAGGCATCAAGGGATAGACTATTTTTGCTGTATAAAAGCCAATTGAGTAATTTATTCTAATAGCAAAATAATTCAAAAAACTTCTTTGTTTAATTTTTTAAAAAAGGATTTACAAAATATGAAAAAATATTCTTTAGGAAAAACAGGAATCAAAGTAACTGAGTTATGTTTTGGTGCGTTACCCATAGGACCTTTGCAGGCAAATATATCTGTTGAAAAAGGGGCAAAACTTATTCGTACCGCCCTGGAGAGGGGCATTACTTTTATTGATACGGCAGAAGCTTATAAAACCTATCCCCATATTAAAAAAGCCCTGGAAGGCTATAACGGTGAAGTGATTATTGCTACCAAATCCAGTGCCAAAACATATGAAAAAATGGAGCAAAGCATAAAAAATGCGCTTGAATCCTTGGGACGGACTTATATAGATATTTTTCTTTTACATGCAGCCAGAGTTATTCCCTCAGTCTTTGAAGAAAGGGCGGGGGCATTACAATGTTTAAAGGATTATAAATCAAAGGGAGTTATTCGGGCAATCGGAATTTCAACTCATGCGGTTGGAATAGTTAGACGAGCCGCAGAAATTAAAGAAATCGATATTATATTTCCTATAATTAATAAACTTGGTATTGGTATTGTAGGCGGTAGTGCTGAGGATATGATTAAAGCAATATCAGAGGCGTATAAGGCAGGAAAAGGTTTATACGCCATGAAAGCCTTAGCCGGAGGACATTTGATTGATCGATTGGAAGAGGCTTTTAATTTTGTAAGAAATATTAAAGGAATTAGTTCCATAGCAGTTGGAATGGTTAGTCCGGAAGAATTAGAGCTAAATATAAAAATATATAATAACGAAGAAATCCTCCAGGAATTATTCACCCAAAAAATTAAACCCAACAAAAGATTATTTATTTCATCTTTTTGTAAAGGTTGTGGCACCTGTGTTAAAACCTGTCCTAATAATGCCTTATCTTTAGAAAATGGGAAAGCGGTAGTTAATCATAAATTATGCCTTTTGTGCGGCTATTGCAATCCGGTGTGCCCTGAATTTGCTATTAGAATAATTTAGATATTTCAAACCAAGAAAATTTTTCTTACTAAGTTTTAAGCAAAAGATAAGATTGAGGCTAATATTATTAGATATAGTGATAAAAGGAACCCCCACTATTAATTTTTGCGTAACTTAAACTGTTAACATATTATGAGGATTCCAAAGTGATAAAAAATTATAAAATAGTACAAAAATTTGAAGAAGAATTAATAAAAAAAGAGAAAGTAAATATAATAAAAAACTTTCAGATGATGGACACATCGAACTTATAAAAAAACATTAAGCGATTACTACTTTAATACCCCTTTCTTCGAATAATTTTTTATCTTGGTTACTGATTCCGTTATCAGTAATGAAGGTATTAACTAAATCTATACCACCAAGGGATGCAAAAGATATTTGTCCAATTTTCGTAGAATCTGCAACAAGATAAACCTCTGATGCAGATTCTATCATGGCCTTTTTTACATATAAATCGTTAAAACCTGGATATGTTAGGCCAGCATCAAAAGAAATAGCGCTTGCAGCTAAAAAAAGTTTATCTACGTAAATTTGATTAAAAAAAACAGCTGCTTTTTCCCCTGTTAAGGAAAGAGTAGGGGCTTTAAAACTACCTCCAGTCATATGCACTTCAAATGTATATTCTGATCCAAGCAAAAGTGCAATATTTAATGCATTGGTTATAATTTTTAGATTTTTTTTATTATATTCTTTGTCGATTAAATTTTTTGCAATTTCGGTAGTTGTTGAACCCGAATCTAAGATAATGGAATCCCCATCATTAATAAATTCCATAGCTTTTTTTGCAATAAGAAATTTTTTCTCCATATTTTCAAGATGCTGTAAAGAGAGAGTTCTAACTTGATATGATATGCTTTTTAAAAAAGCTCCACCATGTTCACGTATGATAAATCCTTCAGCTTCTAATTTTTCTAAATCTTGTCGAATAGTTGGTTCTGAAACAATAAATATTTTGCTTAATTTGTGAACACTTGCACTTCCCTCTTCTTCTAATAGTTCTAGAATTTTATTTCTTCTTGTAATTGCTAACATAAATTCGTTCCTTTTAATTTTTACGTGAATTATAGCATTAATATACGGTAAATTTTATTCAATATTAACTTAGTCTATTAAAATGTATTTTTTAATATATTCATTGTGATAACAATTTCTTTATATAATAATACTAGAAAATAAAAATGTCAATGCGTAAAAAGAAAGAAATTGTTATTATAACTATTGTTACTTATTTCTTTCTTGCTATCTTGCCAAACCTTGTACTAACTAATATTAAAATAATATTTAAAAATATATATTTGACAATTACGTTAATTAATGATAATCTAATAAAAGAAAAAAATAACAAACATTATTGCTTCAATATGAAAGTAAAAGAAAAATATCATAAGTAACAGCTTGTTTCATTATATAATACCAATTAGTTTATTATTTTATAATTTTTACAAAACATAAAAGGAGAATAAAGTTTTGAATTTATTTGTGGGCTCTGATAATGTTGGTTATCCTTTGAAAAAAATTATTACTGATTATCTTACTGACAAAGGAATAAAATTTGATGATATAGGAGTTTATTCAGAAAATGATGAAACCATTTACCCAGAAATTGCATTAAAAGGTTGCCTGGGAATTAGAGAGGGGGAATATCAATATGGAATCCTTATTTGTGGTACTGGTATTGGTATGTCGATAACCGCTAATAAAATTCCTGGAATAATGGCTGCTCTGTGTAATAATATTTATTCAGCAGAACGAGCAAAAGAGAGTAATAATGCTAATGTACTAACTTTAGGAAGATATACAGTAGGTCCGGAATTAGCCAAGAAGTTAGTAGACGCTTGGTTGAAAAGCGAATTTCAAGGGGAAGGTTCAACAAAAAAGGTAGAAAAAATACAGGAATATGAAAAGCTTTTCTTAAAGTAAATTTAAAGGTGAAAAATAAGAAAAGGAGAAAGAGAAAAAATGCAAAGAATTATAAATAATCCAAACGATGTTGTTGATGATATGATAAATGGTTTCATTAAGGCCCATAAAGATATAATAGAAAAGACTGAAAATAATAGAGTCTTAAAATACAAAAAAGCACCCATTAAAAATAAAGTTGGAATTGTTACCGGAGGTGGATCAGGACACAAACCAGCTTTTATCGGGTATATTGGTGAAAACATGGTTGATGCTGTGGCTATTGGGGAAATATTTTCTTCTCCAACTGCAAAAGCATTTTATGATGCATTCAAAACTGCAGATTCAGGGAAAGGAGTCGCTTGTTTATACGGAAATTATGCAGGAGATAACATGAATGTAAAAATGGCAATTAAGATGGCAGAAAAAGATGGTATAGCTGTGAAAACTGTGATAGCTAATGACGATGTTGCTTCTGCTCCTAAGGAGGAAAGAAATAAAAGAAGAGGTGTAGCCGGAGAAGTTTTAATGTGGAAGATAGCTGGTGCCAAAGCCGCTCTTGGAGGAAATCTGGATGAAGTTATATCAGTAGCACAAAAAGCTATAGATAATACTAAAAGTGTAGGGATAGGACTTACCCCTTGTACAATTCCTGCATTAGGAAAACCTAATTTTGTAATTGAAGAAGGTAAAATGGAATTGGGAATTGGACATCATGGGGAGCCCGGAATTAAAGTAACTGATCTTAAAACTGCTGACGAAATGGCGGAAATAATGCTTGATATCATACTTCCTGACCTGCCTTTTGTTTCTAATAACGAAGTAGTTGTATTAATTTCAGGATTGGGAGCAACTCCTGTTATGGAGCTTTATATACTATATGCTAAAATAGCTGAAATTCTTGCTAACAAAAATATTAAAATATATCGACCGTATGTTGGAGATTATTTTACCTCTCTTGATATGATGGGAGTAACTGTTACGCTTATGAAAGTTGATAATGAATTAAAAGAATTAATTGATCTTAGTGCAAATTCGATGGGTTTTAAACAATATTAATTATTGTAGGAGACGAGAGATGCAGTATTTTTTAAACAACAAAGGTGTAGTAATTATTTATGACTTAATTAAGACAATACAAGACAATGCACTACATCTGAGTGAAATAGACGGTGCTATAGGCGATGGAGATCATGGAATTAATATGAATAAGGGTTTTACAATGTGCAAAGAGAGACTAATTGGTGAGCAAATCAACCTATCTATGGCGTTAAACATTTTAAGCGAGATTCTACTTAGCGAAATAGGGGGAGCTATGGGGCCCTTATATGGGATGTTTTTTTTGGGAATGTCAAACGCATGTAATAATAAAAAACAAATTGATTCAATTGTGTTTAAAGATATGTTAGAAGCAGCAGTTTCAGAGCTGAGTGAAATTGATTTAAGTAAAGCAAAAATTGGTGATAAAACAATGATGGACACCCTTATTCCAGCAGTAGAGGCATATAAAACCGCGATTAATAATAGAAAAAATTTTATAGAATCTCTAGAGGAAATGAAAATTGCGGCTGAAAAGGGAAAAGAATCTACCAAAGAACTTATTGCAAAAGTAGGAAGAGCGAGTAGGCTTGGAGAACGTTCTAAAGGTTTTTTAGATGTAGGTGCGGTCTCAAGCTGGTTAATATTAAAGTCGATGGCAGATTCTATAATACAAATTATAATAAATAACTGACAAAAATATGGGATTACAGCGGTACACTAACACTAAAACATAAAATTGCAATATATTGGTTCTCAGAAAACCCAAGAAGATTAGGTTAGGTTAAAGAATTCACCTCCAAGCCTATAAAAAATAGATAAAACAAGCAGAAATTTATCAATAACCTTCCCAAAACCCTTATTAGATGGGGGTTTTGAGGGTGGAGGTGAAATATAAAATAGAGGTGCTCTAGAAGTCTTGTAAGGCAAGGGTTTAAGAGTTTTTTTAAATGGCACCCTGTAAATGATATAAAAAAAGGGGGGGTGGTTTTATACGACTATTGAATTTTGTGAACCGGTGTAAATAAAAAAAATAAAAAAAGGAGAATAATGAAATGAAAAAACAGATATTGTGGTTGATGGTATTAATAATTAGCGTATCTTTTGTAACTGTTATGGTTTCTGCTGCTGAATTTGATTGGAAAAAATTTGAAGGTACTAAACTTAATATACTGATGTGTAAGCATCCATATTCAGAGGGGGTAGTTAGTGCAATTCCAGAATTTGAAAAATTGACTGGGATTACTGTTAATGCGGAATCTCTTTCAGAAGATGAATTTTTCGACAAATCAATGATAATGTTATCTGCAGGTTCAAAAGATGTGGATGTATTAATGACTGGTGTAATGCAAATATGGACTTTTTCCCCTGCAGGATATCTTGAGCCTTTGGAAGGGTATATTGCTGACCCAGTTTTGACAAATTCAGATTACGATTTTGAAGATATTTTTGCAAGATTAAGAGAAGCTACTCAATGGAATATGGTTGACGGCAGTCCAGTAGGGCAAGGATCACAGTGGGCAATTCCTCTTGGTTTTGAGCAAATGTCACTAATTTATAGAGCTGATCTATTTGAAAAATATAATATTGAAGTTCCAAATACTTTACCGGAGGTTTACGAAGCAGCAAAGATAATAAGTGAAAACGAGCCAGACATAGCTGGTTTTACTCATCGTGGTCTTAGATCTTGGAATTTGTGTCATACTGGTCCGATAAGTTTACTTACCAACTATGGCGGTAGTGATTTTGATAAGAACTTACAACCGGCCATGGGATCACCTGAAGGTATTGCATTTCATAAGGATTTTATTAAGTTAATAAAAGATTATGGACCAAAAGGATGGGTAGGTTATGAATGGTATAATGTTTTAGCAGATTTAGCAGCTGGTAAAGCAGCAATGACTATAGATGCAGATATTCTGGGTACTTTTGCAGTTAATGCTGAAGGCACTGTAGTGGGTGAGCCAGGCATGATTAAGTGGGCACCTGTTCCTACCAAGACAGGTGGAGATAAGCATATGGCTAATCTCTGGATATGGAATATTAGTATGAACGCAGCTTCCAGCAATAAAGAAGCAGCATGGTACTTCATGCAGTGGGCTACTGGCAAAGAAAATGACCTGAGGAATGCAACTGCACGAATGAATCCAGTAAGAGAATCTAGTTGGGAGAATAAAGAGTTACTTGCAGAGGTGGCAGCTAAGTTTCCGACTTATATTGAAACATTTAGGTATTCTATAAATAATTGCTCTGTATTGTTTACTCCCCAAGCAAGAATGGTTGAAAGAAATACAGCGTGGGCTGTAGCTATACAAGAAATGGTCGGAGGCGCAGATATCGAGCAGACATTAGGGAAACTTGTTAAAGATTTAACGTTAAAATAAAAAGATAGTTAGAATATTGGGCATGTTAATCTAATATTGTAAAACAAAATATAAGAGATTAGCATGCCCATCTTAAAGTAATAGGTTTTTTTTGGAGGAAAAGACATGAATGGTGTTAATTTGAAGTCTAGATTAGCTGAAAAGGGGCCAATATTTGCACTTTTACCTGCACTATTAGTATTAATACTTATATTAGTGCCGTTTGGTTACAGTATTTATTTTTCTTTCACCGATGCTAGTTTAATAAGTAAAAATGTTAATTTTATAGGTTTTAATAATTATTTGCAATATTTTGGAAGTGGTTTGTTTTGGCACAATGCTAAGGTTACATTTTCCTATTGTTTTTTAGTGCTTTTTTTCGAGTTTGCATTAGGACTTATCATTGCATTTACATTAAATCAAGATACTTGGGTAGGAAAGGCTTTAAAACCATTTTTACTTTTTCCATTAATGATTTCGCCTATCATAGGAACTATTATGTGGAAACTAATGATGAATCCTGAATATAGTGTTTTAAATTATATTTTAAGTCCATTTGGTATTCCGAGAAAATTTGTTTGGGCTGGAAGTTCTAGCTACGCTTTGTTTTCGGCAGTATTAATAGATGTTTGGATGTTTACACCATTTATTGCTATTATAATGTTAGCAGGCTTAAAAGGTATACCTCCAAGGATTCTTGAAGCTGCTAGTGTAGATGGATTAAGTAAATGGACATCCTTTAGAAAAATTACATTGCCATTGCTTATGCCTTATATTATTATATGCTTAGTTTTTAGATTTATTGATTCAATAGCTCAATTTGATATTATTTTTGGTTTAACTAGAGGTGGGCCAGGCAGCACATTAATGAATTTTCAAGTTGAAGCTTATACCCAGGCATTTAGTTACTATAAGATAGGATATGGGTCATCTATTATGTTGGTTATGTGGTTAATTGTTTATATTGTTTGTTTTTGGTTAATTAAATATTGGCGCGTATTGCGAGAAAACTTAAGATAAATATTTAAGTGAGATATTTATAGAAAGGACAAATAATGAATAAAAGAAAAAAATTAGGAAAAAATATTTTTACAAATATTTCAACATCTATAGTGTTAATATTAAGCTTTTCCTTTTTATTATTTCCTGTATATTGGATTCTTACCATGGCATTAAAAACTAATCCTGATATTCTTACTTACCCACCTAAGTTTTTTTTCCAACCCACCATTAAAGGTTTTCAATATATATTAGGTCTGGCAAAAATAGTTGGAGCAACAGGTGTTTCGGCCGGTGTTGAATCATGGTTTTTAGTGGGCATTAAGAACAGCATAATTGTTGTTGTAAGCACTATCTTAATATCTTTAGCTGTTGGTTTGCCAGCAGCATATGTATTAGCTAGATACAAATTAAAAAGCAAAGAGAATATAGCTTTTACAATTCTTAGTTTTAGGTTCGCGCCACCACTGTTGGTTATTATACCTCTTTATTTATTATTTTCAAAAATCGGTCTATACAACACTTATATCTCCCTGATTTGGGTATACCAGCTGATTAGTTTACCTATGATAGTATGGATCGTGAGAGGATATATGGAAGAAATTCCAATAGAGATTGAGCAAGCAGGAATGGTTGATGGATATTCAAGGACTTGGATTTTTTTTAGATTAGTATTACCTTTAGCTAAAGGTGGAATTGCTGCAGCAACTCTTTTAGCATTTATTTATTGCTGGAATAATTTTATATTTGGAATGATACTAGCTGCGGTGTATGTACAGCCCGTGACTGTTCAAGCAACGAGATATCTTACTCCTGATGCTATCATGTTTAGGGAAATTGCTGCTATATGTATCGGGGCGGCTTTACCTTTGTTAATTCTTTCTATTTTTTTACAGCGGTATTTAATTTCTGGTTTGAGTATGGGCGCGATAAAAAGATAATTATTAGATGTTTGTTTTAATAGACGGTGTACTTATTAATTTGTTGTATTTACAATATTTATTGTTAGGAAAAATTTGGAGGATAAAATGCCCAAGATATCATTAAAGAATGTTACAAAGAAATTTGAAAAAGTAGTTGCACTCAATAATTTGTCAGTCACGGTTAACGATAGAGAATTTTTTATTATCCTTGGACCTTCTGGGGCTGGCAAGACTACATTTTTAAAAGTAATTGCTGGATTGGAGAACCCAGAAAATGGTGAAATTTATTTTGATGGAGATTTAATAAATAATATTGCAACAGCTAAAAGAGATGTTGCTCTAACATTTGAAGACTACTCTTTATATCCACATTTTACAGTTTTTAATAATATCGCAGCCCCGCTTAAATCATCAGCAAATAAGAACAAATATAATAGAGAACAAATAAGGGAAAAAGTAGACAAATTTGCAAAGATGTTAAATATATATCATTTGTTGGATAGACTGCCTTCAGAATTAAGTGGTGGACAAAAACAAAGAGTAGCTCTAGGTAGAGCATTAATAAAAGAGCCCAAGGTATTATTATTAGATGAACCACTAGCCCATGTAGATGCTAAGATAAGAAATCAATTAAGGACCGAGTTTCATTTTTTAAGAGAAAAATTTCAAACTACTACTATATATACATCTCATGACTATAAAGAAGCCATTTCTCTTGGAGACAGAATAATGTTCTTAAATAAGGGGGAAATACAACAAATTGGGATTCCAGAAATAATTTATAATTTCCCAAAAAACACAATAGTTGCGCTAAACGTAGGATGGCCAGAAATAAACTTATTTGATTGCTCAGTTAATTTTGAAAATAGCCAATTATTTTGTCCTAAAGGAGATTTTGTCTTTAATATTTCTGGTAATATTTTAAAACTTTTAAAAATTTATGGGAAAAGTGAATATATAGTAGGAGCTAGACCGCATCATATAAGTTTTTCAGTTAAACCTTCAGATGTTTATAATTTAAAAGCTATTTGTGGCACGTCCGAAGTTCTCGATAATCAGTCGGTGTTTTATGCAAAAATTAAAAACTTAGATCTAACTATATTAGTTAATGATCCAGATTTATCTTTAATATATAAACAAGAATTATGGTTAAGTTTTGATGATCAGTCATTAATATTCTTTGATAAGGAAACAAATGAAAACATTAAATTAAAAAAGTAAAGGAGTTTTTTATGGCGTCAGTTTCACTAAAAAATGTGTATAAATATTATGAGAGCAAAAAAGGAAAAGTTGAAGCAGTTAAAAACTTAAATCTGGATATAAAAGATAAAGAAATTATGGTTTTATTAGGCCCATCTGGCTGTGGGAAGACTTCTACTTTAAGGATGATAGCTGGTATCGAGGAAATTTCCAAAGGAAAATTGTACATAGGTGATAATCTTTCAAATAATCTAACTCCCGCACAAAGAAATATAGCTCTTGCATTTGAAGATTATGCATTATATTTTCATTTAACTGTTAAGGAAAATATTGCACTTTGTTTGGAAGCAAAAAAAATAGATCCTAATATAATTAAAAAAAGAATTAAGGATATAAGTGAAATATTGGGAATCGGAGATGTCCTTGATTTAAAAACAACTGCCTTAAGCGGAGGGCAACAGCAAAGAGTATCATTAGCGCGTGCATTGGTAAGAGATCCATCTATATTTTTACTGGATGAACCTATTTCACATATTGAAATAGAAAAAAGGTATCGAATATTAGCTGAAATAAAAGAGATAAATCATAAATTTGGCTCAACTATGTTATATATTACACACAACCAGACAGAAGCTATTGCTGTGGGTAAAAGAATTGGGGTTATGAATTTTGCAGAATTACAGCAGGTAGGTACAAGAGATGAAATTTTCAATAATCCTATAAATCTTTTTGTTGCAGGTTTCGTTGGTCAACCTCCAATTAATATTATGAGATGCAAAATTATTTCAGAGAAAGATGTAATTATTCTAAAAGTTGAAAATAGTTCACTTAAATTTATTCCAGAGGCTAAAATAGCTAAAGAATTATATAAATTAAATTTCAAAGAAGTAATTCTTGGTCTGAGGCCGCAAAATATTTATATAAGAAAGATATCTGACAAACAGAAGTCTTTTAAGGGAATAATTGAAATAAAAGAATTTTTAGGTGAAGACATGCATCTGGTTTTAAAAAGTGGAGATCTTAAATTTTCTGTTTATTGTAATGTTGATATGGAATTAAAAAAAGATAAAGAGTTAGAGTTGTTTTACGATCAAAACAGATTACATTTATTCCACCCTAAAACAGAAAAAGTGATTAGTGCATAATTATAGTAAAATATTATTTTTATAAAATGTTAAGCGATGCTTAACTTAATGGAATAAAGGAACAAGATTAGCAATCTTAATTAAAGTGATAAATTACTTTATATTATGTCCGTAGAGTATTAATTATATTAAGAATGTATTATATTTAAGAAGGAGGATTATAATGACTAGATTGCCTGTAAAAATGAAAGCACTCGTTGCGCATGCACCGGGAGACTATCGATTAGAGGAAGTTTTTATTCCAAAAGCAAACGAAGGTGAAATTGTTATCAAAGTTGAAGCATGTGGAATATGTGCAGGAGACCTAAAAGCCTACCATGGCGCGCCAAGTTTTTGGGGAGGAGAAGGAAATCCATCATATATTAAAGCGCCTATGATTCCAGGACATGAATTTATAGGTAATATCGTAGAAATGGGTTCTAAGGTAAAAGGAGAATTTAATATCGGTGATAGGGTGATATCTGAACAGATTGTTCCCTGTTGGGAATGTAAATTTTGTAAAACAGGAAGACATTGGATGTGTCAAAAACATGACGTATATGGGTTTCAAAATAATGTAAATGGTGGGATGGCAGAATATATGAAATTTCCCAAAGAAGCTTTAAATTATTCTGTGCCGAAAGATATTCCGATTGAAAAAGCAATTCTAATTGAACCGTACGCTTGTTCAAAGCATTGTGTTGACAGAGCAAATATTACTAATGAAGATTTTGTTGTATTGTCAGGGGCAGGAACACTTGGTCTTGGAATGGTAGGAGCTATCAGAATGAGGAATCCAAAGAAACTTGTAGTATTGGACTTAAAAGAAGATAGGTTAGAGCTTGCTAAAAAATTTGGTGCCGACATCGTGATGAATCCGGCAAAGGAAGATGTGGTTGAAAAAATACTTAAAATGACTGATGGTTATGGTTGTGATGTCTATATTGAAGCTACAGGTCATCCCAAGAGCGTACAACAAGGACTTGAAGCGATTCGAAAAATGGGCACATTTATAGAATTTAGTGTTTTTGGAGATTTAACGACAGTAGACTGGAGTATTATAAGTGATAGAAAAGAATTAAATTTATACGGGTCACATCTTAGCCCATATTGCTATGAACCTGTTATTGAATGGATCGGAAATAATAAAATGCCGACAGAAGGAGTTGTTACTCATAAATTACCACTAATAGATTGGCAAAAAGCTTTTAAAATAGCTGAAAAAGGAGAAAATTCTCTTAAAGTAATTTTAATTCCTTAATTACTCTATTCAATGAATAATAGAGATAGGGAGTAGTCTAAAATTTAATCAAATAGTATAGTTAAATATTTTTTATGTTATATAAGTCTTTTATGGTGAGGTGATGATAGTTTATGTATTTTTTAGGCATAGATGCAGGTACTTCGCGAATAAAGGCAGCATTAATTGACGGTGAAGGGAATCAAATTGATATTGCAAGTATGCCTGTAAAAGTATTATTCCCCTTTGAGGGTGCATGCGAAATTAACATGATGGAATTATGGAATACGATGTGTAAAATTACAAGGTCACTTAGCCAAAGGAACCCACAAATATGGAATAAATTAGTTGGAATAGGTATAACAGGGCAGGGCGATGGATTATGGCCGGTTGATAGCAAAGGCAAACCTGTAAGAAACGCATTGTTATGGAATGATACACGTACAAAAAATTTAAAAATATCAAATAGGGATGATATTGATAAAATTTGTATAAAGAATTTTGCAAATCCTGTTTATGCAGGATCACCGCATATATTATTAAAATGGTTAAAAGAAAAAGAAAAAGAAAATTTTAAAAAAATATCAACTATTCTTCATTGCAAAGATTGGTTGAATTTTATGCTTACAGGAGAATTAGTAACAGACTATTCAGATGCCTCAACTGCCTTGTTAAATATTTTTACAAAAAAATATGTTGGTGAAATTTTAGAAATAATGGATTTGGAAAAATGTGAGAAATTGTTTCCCGAAGCTGTACCATCTACAACTATTATTGGCAATGTCAAAAAAATTGCAAGTAATCAAACAGGCATTAAAGTAGGCATACCTGTAATTGCAGGTGCAGTCGATGTTGCAGCAGTTGCATTGGGAGCTGGAATGAAACAAAATGGAGAAGCATGTACGATAGTAGGCACTACTTTATGTAACGAAATTATACTTGATAAAAACTATATAGACTTTAAAAATGGGATGGGAATATGCTATATAGTGCCAGAAAAATATATGAACCTCATGCCAACATTAAACGGCACATCAACAATAGATTGGATAAAAAATATTTTTTATCCTGATTTAACTTTTAAACAATTAGAGAATAGACTATTAAAAGTACCATTAGGGAGTAGGGGTATTATATACCATCCGTATATATATGGAGAAAGAGCTCCTTTTAAAAATTCGTTTGCGTGTGGAGGATTCTATGGATTAAAATCTACACACAATAAAATAGATATGGTAAAAGCAGCATACGAAGGACTTGTATTTTCATTATATGATTGTTATCAATCACTTCCGCAAATTTATGATATGGTTTATATTTCTGGTGGAGGTTCAAAAAGCAAAATGTTATGTCAAATGATTTCTGATTGTTTGGGGAAAAAAGTGGTGCGTGCTAAAGTAAAGCAACTAGGCATAGCTGGGATAGTCAGTACTTTAAAAGTTAGTTTAACACATAGTAATGATTTTTCTGGAATAAAAAGAAAGGAAGAAACAAAATTTATTCCTGACATAAATAAACATATTCAATATAAGCGATTTTATAATATATTTAAAAACCTTAGAATAGAAATGGAAAACTTTTGGAAAGCTAGGAATTCAGAATTATATAGCAATTAATAATGGAAAATTAAGAATGAAAGTATTATTTAGCGTTATAGGATTACCAGATTTTTACAGATGTGGTAGTCACCTTAACAGATTATCATTTGTCCCAACTTGCTGGGAATTTATTCCCATTTTCACTTTGATAAATAGGAATTTTCCGCTAAAATAAAATACCTCTCCATTTAAGTATAAAATATGAATGAGTGTAAAAAATTATCATTCAAATTTCTAACATCAATTTTGTTGCTACAAGAATGGTTGTGCCTATATAAAATAATATAATATTTTAATATGTTTAATATAATTAATGTTTAAAATTAATATTTAAAGAGGTTGTTGAAAAAATGGAATTAGAAGATATCAAAAGAGAAGTGCTAGAAACTTCAATAAAAATGTCTAAAATGGGACTTGCAGCAGGTACCTGGGGAAACATTAGTGCAAGAGTAGATAAACATTATATAATTATCACACCAAGCGGAATGAGTTATAATGTACTTAAACCAGAAGATATGGTCTTGGCAAATATACATGACTTGAGTTATGTGGGAAAATTGAAGCCATCTATAGAGTTTCCGCTTCATGCAGAAATATATAAAGCACGTCCAGAAATAAATGCGGTGATGCATACTCATTCTATTAATGCAAGCAGTGTTGCTGCAGCCCGCAAAGATATACCACCTATACTTGATGATATGGTACAAATTGTAGGGGGTTCTATAAGAATTACAGAATATGCATTACCGGGCTCAGAACAAATGGTAAAAAATGCGGTAAAAAAACTTGAGAATAGAAATGCTATAATTTTAGCAAATCATGGTCCTGTTTGTCTTGGAAGAAATTTAAATGAGGCTTTAATAACAGCTCAGATCGTAGAAAAAGCATCTAAGGTATTTATTGACACACAAGCATTTGGTGGTCCTGTATGTTTAACAAATGAAGAAGTTGATCTTATGCGTAAGTTTTATTTAGAAAAATATGGACAAAGGTAGTAGATAGATTAAAATTGTTTTTTTATATCAAATGCAAAAATTTTAGAATTATTGTTGACTATAGACATAATTAAGTGAGAGGGCTATTTTTATGAAAAAATACAAGGCTGTAGTAACTGCAACAATTATTGAAAATGAACTAAATCAATTAAGGGAATATTGTGATGTAACTATTACAGGTTGGGTTAAAAATGGGAAATTATTTAATGAAGATGAACTTATAGAGATATTACAAGATACAGATATACTAATTGCAAGTTATGAAAATATAACAAAAAAAGTTATAAAGAATTCAAAAAAACTAAAATTAATTGGATGTCCGAGAGGCAATCCTGTTAATATTGATGTAAAAGCAGCGAGTGCTATGAATATACCTGTAATTTATACTCCAGGACGTAATGCAAATTCAGCAGCCGAATTTACCATAGGATTAATATTGGCAGAATTACGTCATATTGCAAGAGCATATCATAGCATGAAAATTGGAAAATATTTAGGAAAACCTGTCGGGGATATATACAACACACCTCACCAGGATGATGTGATGTGGAATATAGACGAAAACAGTCCATATAAAAAATTTAGAGGATACGAACTCAAGGGTAGAACGTTAGGATTAATTGGGTTAGGAAACATTGGGAAACGTGTAGCAAAATTTGCAAAAGCATTTGATATGAATATTTTTGCATATGATCCATATTGTTCCAAAGAAGATGCAAAAATAATAAGGGTAAAATTAGTATCCCTAAATACACTTTTAAGCTCAGCTGATTTTGTTTCTATTCATTGTAAGGTTACGGAAGAAACAATAGGTTTAATTGGCGAAAAGGAGTTTTCACTAATGAAATCTAATGCATACATTATTAATACTGCTCGGGCATCGATTATTCAACAAGATGCATTGATTAAAGTATTAGAGAATAAAAAGATAGCGGGTGCAGCTTTAGATGTATACTGGTATGAGCCTATACCTTCTAATCATCCACTTTTAAATATGGGAAATATTACTTTTACCCCACATATTGCAGGTGCTTCTGATGATGTGCCGACACACCAATCGAAAATGATAGTAGAAGATGTTATACGATGGATAAATGGAAAGGAGTTAAAGAGAGTGTTTAGAGCTTAATGTAAAAGAAGACCATATACATACGGTATCTTCTATGCTTCCCAGATTATCGATATCCGAAGTAATGGGAATATTAAAGGCAAGATAATATTAAAGGCAAGATATTGATAAAACTCTTCAAAAGTTATCCTGCTCTCAAAAAGAAGCCCTATTAGGGAAACTTTTTTTAATCCGTGGATGTTGTGTAGCGCTATAGGTTTGGGTGAGACAAAAAAGCCACCTGCTATGCAGGTTGGTTATTTGCTTTGTTCAAAGGTTTTTAAATATATTTGGAGCAGCTAATATGAGTAAATGTATTTTAGGTATTGATATTGGTACAACAAATGTTAAATCTGTATTATTTGCTTTAGATGGGTCGATATTAATCCAAGAAAGTGCTGAATATCCGACATTTTTTCCAGAAGCTGGGTGGGCAGAGCAAGATGCTGAGCAATGGTGGGAGGCGACTGTAGAAACGATTTCTCAAATTACAACTAACCTCCAGATAAACAAATATGAAATTGCTGCTATTGGAGTTAGTTCACAGGCCCCTACAGTGCTGCCCTTAGATATAAAGGGGAATCCTTTACGTAATGCATTAATATGGATGGATCGGCGATCTGAAAAAGAGTGTGATTTCTTAAGACAAAAAATAGGGGAAGTAAAAATAAAGGAAATTACTGGAAATCGCATTGATCCATATTTTGCTTTTCCAAAATTATTATGGTTTAGGGAAAATGAACCCTATTTACTAAATCGTACTCATAAAATATTACAATGTAATGGATACGTAAATTATAAATTAACTGGATGTTTTTCAATAGACAAGGCGCATGCCAGTCTTTCACAAATATATGATAAAAATAAAAATAGATGGTCTCAAGAATTATGTCAGCAGTTGGATATTTCTCCAAAGATATTACCGAAAATTTATGAATGTACAGATATTATTGGAACAGTAACTAAAAAGGCAGCAGCAATGACAGGTTTAAGTCAAGGAATTCCTGTAATTGCAGGTACGGTTGATGGTTCTGCCGCGGCTATAGAAGCAGGAGTTATTAATTCTGGTGAAGCAGTTGAAATGACGGGCACTTCTACGGTTTTACTTATAGCTTCTGATGAATGGAAAAATAATGAAAATTTGATAGCCATGTATCAAGGGTTCGGAAATCATTGTTTAATATTTGGAGCAATGAGCTCTACGGGAGCATGTTTAAAATGGTTTAGAGATCAATTTGGTAATACTGAAAAAAAAGTAGCTCAGAAATTAAATCTTGATATTTTTGAACTTATGGATTTAGAAGCCAGTAAAGTAGAGGCAGGAGCAGGTAATTTATTGTTCTTACCTTATATGATGGGAGAAAGATCACCTATCTGGGATTCACATGCACGAGGAATGTTTATTGGATTAACATTAAATACTTCCCGTAAGCAAATGATTAGAGCGATTTTGGAAGGAACTTCCTTTGCTTTATACCATAATTTAAAAGAAGTAACTAAATTAGGTTTGAAAGTTAATAAACTGAAAGCAGTAGGCGGGGGAAGTAATAGTGATTTATGGCTTAAAATTAAGGCATCAATGCTTAATATGCCTATATTAGTACCTGAAACCTCAATAGGAGCTCCATTTGGAGATGCACTATTAGCAGGTGTAGGGGTAAAATTATATAATAACGTTAGGGATACTATCCGGAAATCAATAAAAATAAAAAAGGTTATCATGCCTGATAATACATGGCACGAGCGATATGCAGAATTATTTGAAGTTTATATAAATATATATAAGCATACAAAAGATGATTTATTTAAATTAACAAATATTTAGTTAAAGAAAAGTGATTAATATATTATTATAAATACATTAATCACTGTACATTAAACAAAAAACTTCTTAAAACAATTGTTACCATATCTTAGTAAAGTAAAATTTTTAAGTACGGACTTACAGGACATAGACAGTTTTAAGCATATAAAAGAATAGGTTAAAATATTGAATGATAATAACTGAGTATGAAACAATAGATCATTAATCCGAAATTGTTACAAATAATTTATTATTACTTTTATTATGCGGTGAGTTTTTGTATAGTATTATAAATCCCCAAAGTATTAGAAGGAGGATTAATTGATAAATTTTGAAGAATTTAAAATTAGAGATTTTCTTAAGACAAAGTTTGCTTGTAATTGCGGCAAAGAACATAGAGTAGATATCGATGATATTGTAATAGAAAAAGAAGCAATTGCTTTTTTACCTTCTCTAATAAACCAATATAATTTTAAAAAAATCTTTATTGTTGCCGATGCCAATACTTATAAAGTTGCCGGAGAAATTACCGAAACATCATTACAGGGAAATGGGTTTGATTTAAAAAAATACATTTTTGAAGACGAAGAACATTTAATTCCAGATGAAAAAGCAATTGGTAAACTTCTAATTCAAATTACTAGCGATATAGACTTAATTCTTGCTATTGGTTCGGGGACTTTAAACGATCTATCAAGATATCTGAGTTATAAATTAAGTATTCCCTATTTTATTGTAGTAACTGCACCTTCAATGGATGGATACGCTTCAACCGTTTCATCGTTAATTGTCAATGATTTAAAAACAACATATAAAGCTATTTCTCCCAAAGCTATTATAGCAGATATTAATATTATTAAAAATGCTCCTATGGAAATGATTACAGCGGGCTTAGGAGATATACTTGGAAAATATACATGTCTGTGTGATTGGGAATTGGGTAGGATTATTAATGGAGAATATTATTGTGAAACCGTCGTTAATATTATAAGAAGTTCTATTCAAAAATGTGTGAGCAATATTGATGGCATTAAAAATAGAGATAATTTCGCAATTAAAAATCTTATGGAAGGGCTTGTATTAAGTGGTATTGCAATGAGTTTTGTAGGAAATTCAAGGCCCGCTTCAGGTTCTGAACACCACCTCTCTCATTTTTGGGAAATGATGTTTTTACTTAAGGGCAAAAAAGCCATACTGCACGGAACAAAAGTAGGAATTACAACGCTTATAATTACAAAATTATATGAATTACTGGTAACAAAAACAGTAAATTTCAATAATGCAATTGATAAAGTAAATAGTTTTAATCAAGAAGAATGGGTAAAATGTATTGAAAAAACTTATAAAACTGCGGCCCCTGATATTATTGTATTAGAGGAAAGAGTGCAGAAGAATTCTATAGAAAAATACAATAAACGTATTCAAATTATTAAAAGTAAATGGAATGATATTATTCGAACAATAAAAAAGATTGTTCCCAGCGCTAAAGAAATTGAGGCAATATTACAGAAAGTAGATGCACCCATTAACCCTTTACAAGTGGGCGTAGATAGTAATACTATTTTAAATAGTATAATATTTGCAAAAGAGATTAGGAGTAGATATACAGTACTGCAACTTTTATGGGATTTAGGGCTACTAAGAGAATTTGCATTAAATATTAATGATTATTTTATTAAAGAGCAAGGGTATAAATGCTTATCTGATAAAGATAAAGCTAAAGATATATTAAAGCAGGTAAAATGTTTTGTACTTGATATGGATGGTACTTTCTATCTTGGGGATAAGCTATACGGTGGTTCTTTAGATTTTCTAGAATGTTTAAAAAAATATAGAAAAGATTTTTATTTTTTTACTAATAATTCTTCTAAAAATGTTAAATATTATATAGAAAAACTAAAGAAAATGGGTTGTAAAATTAAAGGCGATAAAGTATTGATTTCAAACCAAGTCATTATTCAATATATTAAAAAATACATGTCCGATAAAAAAGTATATCTTTTAGGCACTGATTATTTGAAAGCAGATTTTATTAATGCGAATATTGAAATTGTTGAGGATGACCCTGGCTTAGTAATTGTTGGTTTTGACACAACGCTTGAATATAAGCGTTTATCAAAAGCATGTGATTTTATAAGAAATAATGTTCCTGTGTTTGCCGTTAATCCTGATTTTAACTGTCCAACCGAGACAGGATTTATACCAGATTGTGGTTCAATATGCGCATTAATTACTGCATCAACAGGGGTCATACCAGTTTTTTTTGGAAAACCGTCGCATTATACTCTTCAATATATACTTGACTATACAAAACTGAAAGATTTTGAAATAGCTTACGTTGGTGATCGATTGTATACAGATATTGCAATGGGAAATAACAATAAAATGATTACAATTCTTGTATTAACAGGAGAAACAAAAAAAGAAGATCTAATTAATTCTACAATTAAGCCAAATCTAGTTTTTGAATCTTTAAAAGAGATAAAATCAGCATTAGATGAAATTTATTAATGTACTAAATTCATAGAAATAAAAAATTCTTATAAGAAGAAATTTAATATACAGGTAGATTCGAAACCTATTTTTAAGGGTTAAAAGTTGTTTTTAACTATAGCTGGAGATTTAAAAAGGGGGAAAAACAGTTTATCTTATTATTTTGATAATATTAATAGTTTACGAAGCTGATTAATAAATTTGATAAATGTCACGAGAATTTTTAACAGAGGTAAATAATAATTATATAAAAATTACAATTAACATATTTGTATAGTAGGTAAGAAAAAAATTCACGTTTATATTATATGAAGAGTAGAAAAAATATTATTTGATCACCCGCATTCTTAATACATCTTTTGACTATTAAAAATAATATTAGTAAAGAGTAACCTTGCAAGAAAATTAATTTTGTGCTTAATTTAGAGAAACCCTTATCTGTAAAACTTGAAGACAAGAGATAATTCTTATAAAATGGGATGGATGGTAATTTATATTACCTTATATTGCCTTATATTTGTTTGCTCTTTTAACATCCGGCAGAGAAGTTTAAATTCTTCAACCTTGCTTATTTCATTATCTCTGGAAGAAGTAATATCAATTTATAAAGCTTGTTTATAGTTAAAATGTAAACCTTTTTCATATTTTAAAAGGGTGAAAATTTGACTAAAAAAGAGGGTTTTTAATCTGTTTTATCGAATATTATAATAAGTTATAATTTAAAAAAGAAATTAGATGGAAGCGTCAGATAAAATAATTTTAAAAGCAAGGAGCAAGAGAGATGAATAATAAGGAAAGTTCGAAAGTTTTAAAAGATGCCATTATAGATGTACCGGGGATAAAGGTGGGGCATAGTCAGGATTTAAAAGCCGGGACTGGCTGTACGGTGATTATCTGCGAAAATGGAGCAACAACAGGAGTTGATGTGCGGGGAGGAGCTCCGGGCACGCGAGAGACGGACCTTTTAAATCCGGTAAATCTGATAGATAAAGCTCACGCTATTTATCTGGGCGGAGGCAGCGCCTTCGGATTGGATGGGGCATCAGGGGTGATGAAGTATTTGGAAGAAAAAGGAATAGGTTTTGATGTGGTACTAACCAAAGTTCCTATAGTCCCCGGTGCAGTTCTCTTTGACCTTGCGGTAGGTGATTACAGGGTAAGACCTGATGCTAAGATGGGCTATGATGCCTGTCTTAATGCTTCTGATGCGGAAGTCAGTCAGGGCAATGTAGGAGCCGGGACCGGGGCAACGGTAGGGAAAATATTTGGCGGACTTCGCTGTATGAAGAGCGGTTTAGGTACTGCCAGTTTTAAATCTCAGGAATTGATTATTGGTGCAATTGTTGCGGTAAATTGTCTGGGAGATGTAATTGATCCGGAAAACGGAGAAATTATTGCCGGAGTTTTAAGTGAAAACAAAAAGGAATTCGCTAATACTATGTCCTTCTTAAAAAATTTCCCCCAAAGAAGTGGGAGTAGTTTTCCAACAAATACTACTATAGGAGTAATAGCTACAAATGCAAAGCTGACCAAGGCTGGTGCG
>JAHIPR010000276.1 GCA_018903015.1 bacterium | reverse complement strand
TCTATTTTAGATATTTATACAGACCCAATTAATCTAAATATCTTCGAAGAAGATGTGGTTAACGTAATTAGGGGATTGTCTGAACTAACCGGAATAGATGTAATATTTGATGATTCAGTAACCGGGAAATTAACTCTAAACCTTAAGAATAAAACTTTTAGAGAAGCAATTGAATTAATTTTAATGAATAAAGGATTAAGTTATACCGAGAGAAGTAATACTCTGATTATTGCTGCTAAAGATGTAATAGAAGGATATAAGAAACCTATTACCAGAATATATGAGCTGAAGAATGCCAGTGCAGAGGCGGCAAAAATAATACTGGATGGTTATAAGCCTGAGGGGTCAAAAGTCAATATTGTTGCTGATGCGAGAATGAATACTTTAATTGTTACCGGGACAAATGAGGAGATTGAAAAGGTAGAAGGAATTATCGGCACAATAGATGAGAAGTTGTTGACCAAGACCTTTAAAATAGATAATGCTATTTATAAAGAAGAAATTGAAGGAATAAAAAGTATGTTAAGTATTATTGTTCCGGAAGAAGGTAGAATAAATATAGATAGCCGGCAGAGTGAAATTATTGTAAAAGGCACAGAAGAACAATTGGATAATGTAGAAACAATGATTACCGGATTGGATAAACGCGCACCTCAGATAATGATAGAAGCAAAGATTATTGAAATTACTCTTGATGGAGAGAAAGATTTGGGCGTTAAATGGTTTAGTGGAAGTGGAGATGGTAAAATAGAAGGACAACTTACTATAGGAGAAATAACTCTGGGAGGTTCATTGGAAAGAAGCGGCTTAATTGAAGCTACCCTTAAAGCACTACAAACAGAAGGAAAAACTAATATCTTATCTAATCCCAAAGTGCTTACTTTAGATGGAAAAGAGGCAAAGATATTATCTGGTTCAAAAATTCCCATTCGTATAATTACTCCTGAAGGTCTTGAAACTGTTGAATATAGAGATGTTGGGTTAAGCATGACTATTACGCCACGTTTGAGCAGTGATGGGATGATTACTATGGATGTAAATCCCAAGATAGAGTCACTGGGTGAAGAACTTATTCAGGGTTATCCGGTAATAAATTCTCGAGAAGAGAAGGTAACAATACGAGCCTACTTGGATGAAACTGTAGTAATAGGCGGTTTAATTACTTCAGAGGATATAGAAAATATTCGTAAAATACCATTTTTGTCAAATATTCCAATATTTGGAGAATTATTTAAATTTACACACACCAAGAGCAAAACAACTGAATTAATTATTCTAATTACTACTCACTTATTAGATTACTAATTATTTTGTCATTCCCGCCCTTTTTTGTCATTCCCGCGAAAGCGGGAATCCAGAGCGGGAATATTGTTTTTATCTTTACTATATACTATATACTAACGACTATCGACTATTTAATCGGTAGATTAAATAAAAAAGGGAGGACAAGACTTTGCAATATAAAAATAAAAAGAATTTATATAAAATATTATTTATAACAATATTATTAGGTTTCATAATATCATTGGTGGGGTGTAATTGGCTTTCTTTAGGGCTTTTAAATATCTTTGACCCCCAAGCACAGATAAGGTTAAATTATACTGAAGTAAATCTTGAAGATGGGAGTATTTCACTCGAGATATATTCTTTAAATGAAGTAGAGTATATTGGTACCGGGTTTGAATATGAATATTATAATGGAACAACAAAAATAACTTCATTAACCAAAATGGTAGGGGTAACTTTTTATGTAGAACCGTCTACTTCACCTGGAACTCCAGGTCCTATTACTACCATCGATAATATGCCTCTTTATTTTCAAGAGGTTTTAGATTATTTAACTTTAAATCCTCTTGTTATTGAACTTACCTGTAATATTAATATGGTAGGGGTAGATGGCGCTGGTCATAATATTTCAAAAACTGTTACTATAGACCTCCCGGCACTTCAACCTGGTATAGATTTCGAACCGCCAGTTGCGGTTATTAATGTCACACCAGGTACAACAGGGACCGCTCCCTTTAAAGTAGTTTTTGATGCATATGGTTCTACTGATAACAGAGGAATTGCCAGTTATAGTTGGGATTTTGGTGATGGAACAACTGGAACCGGAGTAATGCCTGCAGCTCATACCTATACAAATGGTGCATATATCGTTAAACTAACGGTTACCGATTACTTTGGAAATGTAGGCGTTGCATTAGTTACTATTACCGTGGGAGAAGCCGGTGCACCTACAGCAGTAATAAATGTAACTCCATCTACCACGGGTATTGCACCATTTACCGTATACTTCGACGCTTCTCAATCTTCGGTAGCCGACGGAGGAGAAGGTTGTGGTAGCTGTTCAATTGTCAGTTATGTTTGGAACTTTGGCGATGGAACACCAAACGGTACCGGAATGACTATCAGTCATACCTATGCAGCAGCAGGTACTTATATTGTAGTACTTACCGTTACCGACTCTAACGGCAATATGGGATATGATAGCGAAACTATTAAAGTGAATGCAGCGGGAGTACCTAGTACAATTACATTGCTAGCTAATCCTACTACGGTTACTGCCGGCGGTGGTACTTCTCTAATTACTGCAACAGTGAAAGATGCAGGAGGAAACCCGGTCACCGATGGAACTACTGTGACATTTAATGCGACTTTGGGGAGCCTTACTTTTGGAACCGTAGTAACAGCGAGCGGGATTGCAACGACTACTTTAACTTTAGCCAACTCGGGTACAGAAACTGTTAGTTCTACTGTTAGCGCTACCAGTGGGACGGCCATTGCTAATGTAGTTGTTTACTGTCCTCCTCCTACTCCGTAAATGTAAAGTAAATATAGCATAAAAAAGGGGCAAGCTGCTTTTTACATGAAAAAATTGTAAAAGTCGCCTGTCCCCTTTTTTATTCATTCTCTACTTATTTCCCCGCTTTTATTGTAATATTAACTTTGTTTCCTATAAAATGGATAAAGTAAACTCATATATTATTGACCACTGTTTTTATGATTTTGTAGGGGCACAATGAATTGTGACCATTATTGCGGGTTCGATGAATCGAACCCCTTAATACATGGGAATTTAGCATCAATAAAAATTATAGATGCATATATAGAAAAGAAAAAGAGGAAGCATATATTCTGACTATAGTAAAACATGAAGATGCCTTTTATGTTTCTAATTCTAAAAAAAATGTATAGTGAATGAAATGAATTAATTAATAGATTTGTTAAGCAATTATTCTTTAATTTATAAAATTGCTTCTAAAAAGGTTTCTTTTTTTTGTATAATTTCTTTTGGGGTGTATCCTAAGGCTTCTATGGGTTCAAAAACTTGTCCTGCAGCCAAACCTAATATTTCCAATCTTTCTCTTAAGTTCATATTTTTAAAATCATCAGAAATAACTATTAAGTCAATATCACTATCTTCACGAGGGTTACCTTTTGCATATGAACCATAGAGAATAATTTTATCAGAATTAATATTAAATTTTCTTAATTCTTGTTTAAATCTTTCTATTATTTTTTTAATGTCTTGTGCTTTTTTAAGCATTCATGAATCTCCTTAGTTTTAGAAAGATATTCTTCTGCCACGCTTTTAGGATAGGCTCCTATAATTTTTGAAAAGTCTTTCGGGTATCTGGTAACTATGCTGGCATTATTTATTTTAGCGATAAAATTAAATAATTCCGAAGGGAGTTGTATATTTCCTAATTTAAGAAGATAAACCAAAATGTTCACTAATCATTTTGTTTATTTTGTTTATAATTTCCTTGTCTTCAATATTTCCTATTTTATTTATTAACCTTTTCTTATCTATGCTTCTAAGTTGTATAATCATTATTTTGGAATTTTCATTTAAACCTGCTGATTCCTTTGGAATATACACTTCGAAGGGGTATACTTTATTTATATTAGAAGATAAGGGAGCAACTGTAACTAAGGGTGAAAACTGATTGTGAATATTGTTAGATATAATTACAGCGGGTCTTTTCTTCTTTACTTCGTGTCCAATAGTAGGGTCAAAATTGACTAAATATATTTCTCCTTTTTTAGGATATGCCATCACCTGTGACTCCATCAAATTCTTGATTTTCTGTTTTTATTTCAGTGTAAGCATCTTTATAAGCTTTTATTAGGGCTTGTTCTTTTTGCTTTTGGAATTGTTTTTTTAATAAATCAGTAATAAATTTACTTCTCTTTCTATTAGGAATTATTTCTCTTAGGGTATTGACTAAATCTTTGGGTAATGAAATAGTTACTTTTTCTTGAGTAGTCATAATATACCTCCGTCTAATTAGGACATCTATTTATTACATAATAACATTATTATTTTTATTGTCAAGGGAAAAATCGAAATGTTATCAATATCAAACAGCAGTAGTATTTCCTAATAATCTAGCGATCGAAACATCAGGTCGCAATGCCCTTATTTTTCTTTATTTATTTTCCTGCTTTTGTTATAATATTAGAAATCTTGATTCCCTATGGGCTTGATAAATTAAGCTCATATATTTTTACCCACTGTTTTTATGGTTTTTATGGGCACAATGAATTGTGCCCTTCCTGTTTTATTTTATTTTGTTTACCCTACTAAGTGAGTATCTACTAAGTAGAGTTTACCTTGGGCACGATGCATCGTGCCCCTACATTATCCCTAGTAAAATTAGGAAAATTCTAAATATTGAGGATGGTGATATTGTAAGATTTAGCGTAGAAGACAATAAGATAGTTATTTCCCCAGGGGTTATTGTGGATAAAGACCAGGCATATTTCTTTAGTGAGAGATGCCAGAAGGAAATCAGAGAATCAGAGAAGGAGTTTAAAGAGGGGAAATATTCTTCTTATGCATCTGTTAAAGATTTAAAGAAAGTAGTAGATAGTGATTAAGATAATACATATTCCAGATAATTTAACGAAGAAACTTAAAAACAAGAAAAAGTTATCTGCACCAATAAAAGAAAAATTCCTTTGGTGTTTAGACATACTTACCAAGAATCCGCAGCATCCTTCTTTGCGAAATAAAACAATAAAAAAAATTACTAAAAATAAATTAAGCTAAATTCCGAAGGAAATTTATCTTTTCTATAAAAAATTACAAATAATTGACTTGTGTATTATTTAGTGTATAATTAATACAGGAGGTGATGTACTTGAAAAGGTTAAATATTACCTTGCCAGAGGAAATTGCCCAAGAGATAAAAGATATCCCTAACAAGAGTGGTTTCATTTCCGAAGCTGTAAAAGAAAAGCTTGAGAGAATAAATAAAGAAAAATTGGATAAACTTTTAATAGAAGGATATAAGGCAACCAGAAAAGAAGATAAAGAAATTAACCAGGAATGGGAAAAGATTACTCTGGAGGGGTGGAGATAATATGGATTTTCCTAAAAGAGGTGAGATTTGGTTTGTATCCTTAGAGCCGGTAGTGGGACATGAGATAGGAAAAACGAGACCGGCTTTGGTAATCTCTAATAATAGAAATAATTTATTTGCTGAGACGGTAACCATCCTTCCTATTACCTCAAAAACAGAAAAAATCTATCCATTTGAGGTTTTTCTTCCCAGCGAAGAAACTCATCTACCTAAAGATTCTAAAGTAAAATGCAATCAAATTCGAACTATAGACAAGAAAAGACTTATCAATTTTGTAAGCGCTTTACTTCCTGAAAAATTAGAAAGGGTAGAGAAAGCACTTTTGATTCATCTTGATATTAACTAAGTCTGTAAGATGTGGGGTCAAATCTTTATTCTTGACAGTTAATTAAATTATTTGTCAAGAATAAAGATTTGACCCCTATAGCCCTCCTAATACAAAAAAACTTCAAAAAATACTATGGAAGAAAAAATGAAAGAGAAAAAACAAAACAATATATTAGAATTATTTAGACCTTATGTTCCAAAAGCAGTGACTTCCAGAATATTAGAAGGGAAGGGAAGCTTGCCGAGTGAACGAAGTGAAGCTAATATAATATTTATCGATATAAGAGGATTTACTAAGCTTGCTGATCAACTTGACCCGGAGAAAGCTACGGAAATAATAAATAATATATTTGCACCGATAGTCGGCATAATAGATAAGTACGGTGGCAGTATCAATAAATTTTTAGGCGATGGATTAATGGCTATTTTTGGAGCACCTTTTAGCCATGAAGATGACCCCGAGAGGGCAGCAAGAGCAAGTTTAGAGATAATGAAATGCATAGAAGAAAATGGAAAGATAAAAATTGGTAATAAAGTAAAAAATTTAAAGGCAAGGATTGGAATTAATACCGGATTGTGCATATCCGGTGAGATTGGTTCGGCTTCAAGAAAAGAATTCACCGTTATAGGAGATACGGTAAATTTAACCTCTCGTCTACAAGCAAATGCAACTCCAGGGAAAATATTAATCGGTGAGAAAACTTTCCAAAGAATCAAAGATAATTTTACAATTTCT
>JAHIPR010000275.1 GCA_018903015.1 bacterium | reverse complement strand
TAGCCATCGCCAGATATTAATGGATATGTTATATCGTTATGCCGGTTTAAATAATCGAGAAATTGGAGAACTTGTAGCTTTGGATTATAGTACGGTTAGTGTGGGAAGAAGAAGGTTAAGGGGAAAATTATTTAATGATAGCGCATTAAGGGATTTAGTTAGAAGAATTGAAGAAGGCTGTCAAGAATAAAGATTTGACCCCATTATCTTACATTATCTTATATTACATGTTCTGTCAATATACAGCTAAAAATAGGGTGAAAGCGTTATTCTTGACAGTTGGTCCGATTTTAGCTATTCTAAAAGCCAGAATAAATATTGCAGGGATGTTCTGATATTAGATTAAAAACAAATCAAATTCTTCCATCAGGAGGATAGCTGAAATTTAAGGAATATAGAGAGTAATATGACGGAGAAATTATTAAAACTTGATGCAAAAGTTGGGGTTATTCTTTACCTGCTTATCGAGATAATATGTGTTGGATTGGGCATGGGCGTTCCAATATTTTGCATATTATTTGGATTTCCACTTGGCTGGTATATTGTTAAAAGAATCTGTACATCCATTGAATATTCTCATTTCATGTTGTATCAAATTTTGAAATTGTCCTTCCTGGCTTCGGTCTTCACTTTTCTACTCATGATGGTTATCTGGGGGAGAACAATTCCCATGCTTTTTGATCCCAGGTCTGATTTTCAAAATTTTGGACATCCTTTTATTCTCTATGACCCTAAAATAAGTTTTATTGGCTGGTTAATCCTCATGATATTTATCTCACCATTCTTACAGCTATTATCCACAATTTTTACAGCTTTTATCACTTTAATTAGAATAGAACAAAAAAATAGCAACAACGCATAACAGAACATATATGCTTCACCTCGCTCCGCGCTTTGCCATGTTCCCTCTTCGGACAAACATCGCCTATCCCAGGAACGTAACTTTTTGATCCTATATTATTACAATTTTAAGTTATTTCTAAGAGTTCACTTTTAAACTTTAAATCATCAAAAAACAGTGCACTTTTGATTTTTAAATGACATTCTTTCTTAATAATTGACTTTGTAGCATAGCAGTAATATAATTAAAAATTAGTCAAATGATAATTGCTTTTTTAATTGACCTATCCCCCGTGGGCAGGCCTTACACTCTTTTTGGGGAATTTTAAAACTTTAAAGAAGGTGGTATTTTGGAAGAGCAAACTATAATAGAGGAGCTCATCGAGCTCGATACCAGAGCAGCTGATATAAGCACAGGAAGGAAAAAACAGCTGGCGGAACTGGAACGCCGATATAAAGAAGAAGAACGGAAAATGCTCAGGGATTATGCAAGCCAGATAGAAGACGAAACCAAGAAAACTGCACAAAAGATACTGCAAGAAGCGCAACAGGAAGTTGACCAGCTGAAGTTGAATACCAAGGAAGTCCTGGAGAATATGGAGCGGGAATTTGAAAAATCCCTGAAAAATATTACTGATGAAATATTAAAGCGGATTTTTGATATTAACAGGGAGAGCCATGGATAAGGTTACTATATATGCAGCCATAAATACCAAGATAAGGGCGCTGGAAAAAGAATTTTTAAAGCGGGAAGACTACTTGAACATGCTTAAGAAGAAGTCCGTGGCCGATGTAGCCCGCTATTTAAAAGAGGACATTTCTTATGGCAAGCTATTAGGAGAAATTCACCTCGATACTGTCAGCAGGAGAGACCTGGAAGACATTCTAAAACGCAATATGATCAAAAACATGGATAAATTGATACATTATTTTCGGGATGATTATAAGGACCTTATCCGTTCGCTTTATATAAAATATGAGATAGAAGATTTAAAAGTTCTGGCCAGAAGTATTTTCAACGGCAAGAAGCCAGAAACTATTGAAAAATCCCTCTACTTTTTAGGCAAATACAGCCGAGTTAGCCCTAAGAGGCTTTTTAAATCAAGGACTATTAGGGAATTAATATATTCTTTGGAAGGTTCGGAGTTTTTTGAGTTCTTGAACCCCCTGGTAGATGGCAGGAGAGAAAACCTTTTCAGGTTTGAGATGGCTCTGGATATGGGTTATTTTAACATCATTCAAAGCCGAAGACTAAAGATATCCGGAGATGACAGAAAAATGCTGAAGAAATGGGAAGGCATGGTAGCCGACCTGTATAATATTCAGTGGATATACCGAGGCAAAAAATTTTACAACCTGTCACCTGAAGAGCTTTTAAACTACACCATAAATTTTGGAGATAAACTGACTTTTGCGGACCGCAAGGATATGTGTTATACGAAGAACCTTGAGGAGCTCTACAGGATGACCATAAATTCGGTCTATGGTTTTTTGTTTAAAGAAGAAGAGATATCCACGAATATATATATGGAAAGGCGCATAAACAGGTTTATGTATTATAAACTCAGGGCTTTGACCCGTAAGTTCCCCATGAGTATAATCCAAACTATAGGATATGTGTGGTCACTTGAATTTGAAATAAGGGATATCATTTCAATAATAGAGAGTATAAGATATGGCCTGCCACCCGAAGAAGCCAGGAAATTTCTGGTGAAAGCGGCATAAGTTCAAGGAGATATTTTTATGAGTGTAGAAAAAATGAAAATTATGGGAGTTATAGGTAAAAATGATCTTTTAAACAGGGTTTTACGTTTGGTGACTTTAAACGGAAGTATGCACATGATAAACGCTCTGGTCAGAGTGAATTCCACTGATTTTTTCCTGCCTCCCAGTGAGAAAAACATAGAAGCCTTAGAAGAAGAACCTTTCCTAAGACCCTATTCTTCAAAGCGGGATTTTACTAAAGACGAAGAATTGGTAAAATTATTACTAAATCTTTTTAGTATAAAGCCCCAATTAAGAATGGAATTTTTGGGTCAGGATTATGAATATCATGATTTTATGAAGCAATTTTCGGACATCTACGCTAAGGTCCGCTCCACTGCCGATGAGATAGAAGAAAAAGCGCGCTTAATCGATAAAAAAAGAGAGTACGTTAACAACCTTAAATATCTGTCCAGGTTTAGTTTAGATATAAGTCGGTTTATTGATATGAAATACCTTGTATTCAGGCTTATCAGGATTTCCAGAGAAAATTACGATAAGCTCAAGAAGAATTACGAGAACATACCAGCAGTAGTATTAAAGGTAGCGGTGGAAGGCAAATATGTCATAGTGGCTTCCATAACTCCAGTAAGCCTGGAGGAAACCCTGGAGAAGATTTTTAGTTCTCTTAATTATACCATTCTGGCCATACCTAGAGAATTTAGGGGCACTGCCGCAGAAGTTACGGAGGAGCTTACCAAAAGTATAGGTGAGGACCAAAAGGTTATAGAATCCCTTAAAAAATCCCTGGAAGATTATAGGGTAAAATATATTAAAGAATTAAAAAAAGGTTATTCCAGGCTGGAAATGGAGAAAAAAATCGAAGAACTCAAATCAGAGATTGCCATGGGTGATAAATTATTTTTTATGTTTGGCTTTGTGCCTGTCAGTGGTGTGTCCAAGCTGAAAAGCGAAGTGGAAAGCCAGTTCGGAGGTGAGGTTATCATTTTGGTGGATGATGTAAATAAATCTGGTTCGGGCATAACCCCGCCCACAAAACTAAGTAATATAAAACTATTTAGACCTTTTGAAACCTTGGTGAAGATGTATGGCACCCCGGCATACCGTGAAAAAGACCCTACGGCCTTTTTTGGTTTGACCTACATGCTTCTCTTTGGAGCGATGTTCGGTGATGTGGGCCAGGGGCTTATACTGCTTTTTAGCGGTCTTATTTTAGAACTTGTATGGAGAAGGACTAGTCTGGGAGGAATTTTGAGCAGGATAGGCTTAAGTTCCACCGTTTTTGGTTTCATTTACGGCAGTGTTTTCGGCTCCGAGGAAATCCTATCACCGCTCATTATCAGGCCTATGGCAAACATCAATGTCATGCTGGTGGCGGCAGTGGTTTTTGGTATAGTACTTATCTTAAGTAGTTATATATACAACATAATAAATTCCAGCCTCGAAAAAAACATGGAAGAAGGTCTTTTCGGCAGAAATGGTGCAGTAGGACTTGCCTTTTACCTAATATTGTTATATACAATATTTCGGGTTGTCGTTACCCACAGTAATATATTACCGGCACTGGTTTATATTATGGCTGGTCTTCTTCTTTTGATGGTATTTAAACAGCCTCTATCTAACAAGCTAACCCATGCCGATAAGCTCTATAGAGAATCTCCGGCTAATTATTATATAGAAGAGGGGTTTGGAGTAATAGAGACTCTTCTTTCCATGCTTTCCAATACTATATCCTTTTTAAGGGTGGGAGCTTTCGCCTTGAACCATGTGGGACTTTATATAGCCTTTGTCACCTTAGCCAGGATGATGAGCACCTCATGGGGAAATCTGGCAGTATTAGTATTGGGAAATATAGTAATTATCACTTTAGAAGGACTTATAGTATTTATTCAGGCTTTGAGGCTGGAATATTACGAGCTCTTTACCAAATATTACCGGGGAGATGGTATAGAATATGTCCCAGTAAAAATAAAAGGTATATCATCTGTCGGTAAGAGAATAAGTTTATATCATAAAAGGGGTCTTCCCCTTGGTATTGCGAAATATCACTTTACAACATTATAAATTTGAAATGGGGGTTTTAAGAATGTTTGCAGTATTGTTTATCGCCATGGCCATATCAGGATTGACCGTGGCAGCAGGGTTCTATATTTATTTAAAGAAAGATAAAGCTAATCTAAAAAGGATCAGAAAATTAGTAAGAACCGGTGTATTGATTTATGTAGTACTGGTAGCGGCTTTCCTGTTTTTCTTAATACCGGGTATCGCCAGTGCTGAATCTTCGGCAAATTCTTCATCGGGAATGGGGTTTTTGGCAGCAGCACTTTCCACCGGACTTGCCACTATTGGCGCAGGCTATGCAGTGGGTGCCGTAGGCTCCTCGGCTCTGGGGGCTGTTTCGGAGGACCCAAATATTCTGGGTAAAACCCTTATATTTGTGGGTTTAGCCGAAGGTATTGCCATATATGGGCTGATTGTTTCAATCATGATACTGGGTAGACTGTAGAGGAATCCGTATGAAGGTCTTTATACTAAGCGACAATACCCATACCTTGACCGGCATGAGGTTATCTGGTGTAGAAGGAGTTGTAGTCCACGAAAGGGAAGACATATTGAAAGAATTGGCAAAGGTAAAGGAAAAGCGGGATATAGGAATTCTACTCATAACCGAGCTATTAGCGGAAAGGGTCCAGCTGGAACTAAACAAAATGAAACTTTCACGCAGCCTTCCCATAATAGTTGAGATTCCCGACAGGCACGGTCCAAGGCGGCCTCCCGACTTTTTAACCAGATATATAAGAGAATCCATAGGACTTAAGATTTGAGGTGAATGATATGTCCAATACCATTGAAGATAAAATTTCCCTTTTCACGAAGGTGGTTATAGAGAGAATAGAACTTGACTTTCAGCAAAAGCAAAAAAAGCTGGTGGAATATTATGAAAGCCGGAAAACTACTATTATAAAGGATAACGAAGAAAGAAAAAGGACTGTAGTGGCGAGAGCCACAAAAGATGCTGAGACCAAAAAGCAGCAGATTATTTTAAAGACCCGGTCTGCCATGCACCTGGCAGTGCTGAAGAAGAGGCAGGAATTTGCCGACAGGATCATGGATGAAGTCAAGAAAAGAACCAGGGCTTTTGTGGGTACAGCAGAATATGTGGAATTTTTAAAGGAAGCCATAAAACAAGTATTATCCAAGTTTTCTGCTGATCAATTTGTAAATTTTAGCTTCAGCAGGAATGATATTGAAAACAAGCGGGAAGTTATTTTAAAGACCATAAAATCTTTCAGGAAGGAAGCTGCCTATAAAATTGAGGTTGTTGGCAGCCTGATCGGCGGAGTTTTTGTAAAAAGTGGCGATGGCAGGCTGGAGATAAATTTCACTATAAATACTATCCTCGAAGAGAGTAACAAACTGGTTGGAGAAACCCTATCTTCATGGTTAAATAAGGAGTGCTAAAATGACAAGACAAGGAAATATCATCTATATCAATGGTCCTGTAGTAAGAGCCGACCACGTGGAAGATTTCATGGTGCGAGAAATGGTGATGGTGGGTGAAAAAAAGCTTATAGGAGAGGTCATTTCTCTGGAAAATGATCTGGGTACCATCCAGGTATACGAAGAGACCTCAGGCCTCAGAATGGGAGAAAAGGTGTATGGCACTGGAAAACCCCTTTCATTAAAGCTGGGGCCGGGAATCATCGGCAATATCTTTGATGGCATCGAGAGACCTCTTTCTAAGATATATGATTCGGGATTTAAATTCATCCCTGAGGGTATAGGTCTTATATCTATAGATGAGAAAAAATTCTGGGATGTAGAGATTATGGTAAAAACGGGAGATACTTTAAAATTTGGCGAGGTTTTTGCGAAAATTCAAGAGACAACTATTATAGTTCACAAAGTTATGGTTCCTCCAGGGATAAAAGGTAGAGTGGTAAGTACGGTAAAAAGCGGCTCTTACACCATTCAGGATACACTGGTTGTCTTGGATGAAGATGGTAAAAAGTATGAGCTTAAGATGTATCAGGAATGGCCAGTAAGACAGCCAAGACCCATAGCTCAGAGGATGTCTATAGAAAAATTACTGGTGACCGGGCAGAGGGTCATTGACACTTTCTTTCCCCTGGCTAAGGGTGGTACTGTTGCTATCCCCGGAGGATTTGGCACCGGAAAGACCATTACCCAGCACCAGTTAGCCAGGTGGAGTGATGCTGACATCATCGTTTATATTGGTTGTGGTGAGCGCGGTAACGAGATGACCGAAGTTCTGGAAGATTTCCCTAAACTTAAAGACCCTAATACAAACAATCCCTTGATGGACCGGACAGTACTAATAGCCAATACTTCTAATATGCCGGTGGCGGCTCGAGAGGCTTCTATATATACCGGCATCACCATAGCTGAATACTTTAGGGATATGGGATACAATGTGGCGGTTATGGCTGATTCTACTTCCAGGTGGGCTGAAGCCCTGAGAGAAATTTCCGGCAGACTTGAGGAGATGCCTGCTGAAGAAGGTTACCCCGCATATCTTGCGTCAAGGTTGGCAGCATTTTATGAGAGGGCAGGATATGTCAAAAACCTCAACGGTACCGAGGGATCTATTACCGTAATCGGAGCGGTTTCTCCGGCCGGCGGGGACTTTTCAGAACCGGTTACCAAGTCCACCAAGAGGATCGTGGGGACTTTTCTGGCACTGGACCGAGAGCTGGCTCATGCCAGGCATTTCCCCTCCATAAACTGGCTTTTATCTTACAGCAGCTATATTCCTATGCTGAAAGATTGGTTTAAAGAGAATGTAGCATCAGACATGATAAGTATCAGATCTAAAATGATGGGGATCCTTCAAGAAGAAAACAAACTGATGGACATTGTGAAACTGGTAGGAGAGGATGTGCTGCCGGATGACCAGAGGGTTATACTGGAGATAGCCAGAATCATAAAGACCGGATATCTTCAGCAAAACGCCTTTCATCCGCAGGATTTATATACGGCTCTTTCCCGTCAGTATAGTATGCTCAAGGTTATTGACAAGCTTTATGACCGGGCATATTCCTGCGTAAAAAAGGGTATACCCCTTTCCAAAGTTAAAGATGAGAAACTTTTTTCCGATATAATAATGATGAAATACAACGCTACTGAAGCAAAACCCAGGCTCTTTCAGGAGCTTACCGACAGGATAAATCGTTACTATGACAGCATAGAGAACTTGTACAAAGAAGGTGCGGCAGATGAAAGTTAGATATCTAAAGTTAGACAAAGCTGAAGGTCCTCTTATAATTATGGATGGAGTCAAAGATGCGGTTTATGGTGAAGTAGTAGATATAGAGATGTCTGGCAAAGAACACCGGATGGGCGAAGTAGTCCAGATTGACAGGGGAAAAGTTATCATACAGGTTTTTCAGGGGACATCAGGCATTTCTTTAAATGGTGTCAGTGTAAGTTTTTCCGGTAAACCCATGGAAATACCTATGTCAAGTGAAATTCTCGGCAGGGTCTTTGGCGGCACTGCAAAGCCTATAGACGGTGCTGGAGAGATATATTCCCACAAAAATTACAACATAAATGGCAGACCTATGAACCCTGTAGCAAGACTTTACCCTAGAAACTACATCCTGACTGGGATTTCTTCTATAGATGGTCTTATGACCCTAATAAGGGGTCAGAAATTGCCTATTTTTTCAGGAGATGGCCTTCCTCACAACCAGTTAGCAGCCCAGATTGTGAGACAAGCCAGGATTTCCGGTGAAGAGGTCGGAAGTTTTGTGGTGGTTTTTGCGGCTATGGGTATAAAGCACGACGAGGCTAACTTTTTTCGAAAGGTCTTTGAAGAGGCTGGTGTCATGGGCAGGGTGGTAATGTTTTTAAATCTGGCCGATGACCCGGTCATGGAGAGGATCATCACTCCCAGGTGTGCCCTTACTGCTGCTGAGTATCTTGCTTTTGAATGTGACATGCACGTACTGGTGATAATGACCGACATAACCAGTTACTGTGAGGCATTGAGAGAGATCTCCTCAGCCAGAGAAGAGGTACCTTCCAGGAAGGGATATCCGGGATACCTGTATTCAGATCTTGCCAACCTCTATGAAAGGGCAGGCATGTTGAAGGGTTCTAAAGGAAGCATCACCCAGATAGCCATACTCACCATGCCCAATGATGATATCACCCATCCAGTACCAGACTTGACCGGTTATATCACTGAGGGGCAAATAGTGTTAAATAGGTCACTGTATCAGATGGGAATATATCCCCCTATTAATATCCTTCCATCGTTGTCGCGACTCATGAAGGATGGAATAGGTGAGGAGTACACCCGGGAAGACCATCCCGATGTGGCAAACCAAGTTTTTTCCTCCTACTCCAGGGTCCAGGAGATAAGGGCTTTGGCTCAGATCATAGGAGAAGATGAGCTTTCAGAGATAGATCGTAAGTATATGGAATTTGGGCGGCAGTTTGAAGAGCAGTTTGCAAAACAAGACTTTGAAGAACATCGGGATATAAATCAGACTCTGGAACTAATGTGGGAACTTCTTAGGATTTTACCCGAACAGGAATTCACCAGAATAGACCCTTCCCTGGTGAAAAAATACCTCAGGAAGTGATTTTTAATGCAGGAAAACATTGCTTCAACTAAGGCCAATCTAATGGCCGCCCAGATAGCCCTGGATTTTTCTAAAAAAGGTTACGAGCTTCTGGATAAAAAGAGGAACGTGCTCATTAGAGAGATGATGGAGTTTATGGACAGTGCCAAAGAAATTCAGCAAAAAATGCGGGAGATCTTCAAAGATGCGTATGAAGCTCTAACTGTGGCCAATATCACCCTTGGAATAAACGAAGTTTATGAAGTGGCGAGGTCCATACCTCAAGCCACTGAATTTACTATTCTTACCTATAGCGTTATGGGTGTTGAGATACCTCAAATAAAGTATGAAAAGCGTGAGATCGTGCCTTACTACAGCTTTTATCATACCAATACGGCTCTGGATGTGGCTCTACAGAAATTCCAACAGGTGAAATATCTACTCTATGAACTGGCAGAAGTAGAGGATTCGGTGTATAAACTGGCTATAGAGATAAAGAGAACCCAGAAAAGGACTAATGCCCTCAAGAACATCCAGATACCCAAGTACGAAGCCCTTGTGAAGTTTATCTCCGAAGTGCTGGAGGAAAAGGAGAGGGAGGACTTCTTCCGGCTTAAAGTATTGAAGAAGAAAAAACTCCGCCGGGTATTGTCGGAGTAAATTACTTTGGTACAGGAAACTTTGTAAATTTGAATATATAATAAGATAGTGTAAATATTTTAAGTTAGGCGCAATGGCGACTTATGGTCAGGTTTCAAACATAAAAGCTGCTAGATTAACCTAAGAAAAATAAAAAAAGAAGGGATTTTTTATTTAAAGGAAGAAATGGGGTCAAATCTTTATTCTTGACAGTTGACCCCCCCCTTTTTTTTAAGCTATCCTTTATTTATGGTCAGAGCATTAAGAATTAAGTATAAAAATGCCTTCTATCATATTACCTCTCGTGGGAATAAAAGAAGAAATATATTTGCAGACGACCAGGATCGGAATTTCTTTATCAAAACTCTGAAAGAATTCCTAAATACCTATAAAGTACACCGGATAGCCATCGCCAGATATTAATGGATATGTTATATCGTTATGCCGGTTTAAATAATCGAGAAATTGGAGAACTTGTAGCTTTGGATTATAGTACGGTTAGTGTGGGAAGAAGAAGGTTAAGGGGAAAAT
>JAHIPR010000274.1 GCA_018903015.1 bacterium | reverse complement strand
AAATCCTATTTATCAAAATCTCCTTGCTGAAATAGTTACTTTAGAAACCAATACGATTTCTTTAGATACTAAAATGGAAGCCTTATCCAAAACCATAAAAGAATACGAAAAACGGTTAGAAAAATTACCGGAAAAGGAATTACAACTTGCCCGCTTAGAACGGGCAGTAAAAGTATCTGAAAATATCTATCTCTTATTATTGGAAAAATATCAAGAAGCTCGGATAAATGAAGTGATGGAATTAGGAAACATGAGGGTAATAGATAATGCTTTAGCACCTGATGCACCGATAAAACCGAATAAAAAATTAAACCTTGCCATTGGCGGGATATTGGGTTTAATGCTCGGCGTTATGCTGGTATTCTTTATGGAGTATATGGATAATACCATCAAGACTACAGATGATATAGAACGTTACTTAGGATTACCAGTATTAGGGCTAATTCCCAAAGTAACCCTTAAAACTAAAAGAAAAAGAGCATACTAAATACTAACTAAAAACCAAAAACGAAAAACCATTAACATGAAAGCGGGTGAAAGATTTGGCTTTAAAACTAAAACAATTTGACAGAAAAGACTTTGAAAATATCTTTGTGGTACAAAACGACCCAAAATCTCCTATCAGTGAAGCCTTTCGTACCTTACGGACCAATATAAAATTTTCCAGTTTAGATAAACCATTGAAAACTATACTAATCACCAGCCCTATTCCGGAAGCAGGAAAATCATCAGTCTCCATTAATTTAGCCCTAACTATAGCTCAGGATAAATATAAAGTAATTCTGGTAGATACTGATTTACGTAAGCCAACAATTCATAAAATATTTCAACAGGATAATAAAACAGGTCTTACCAATATTTTAGTTGAGGATAAGAAGATAAAAGAAGTAATGCGAAAAATGAGCGATGTTGATCCTAATTTATATTTTATTCCCAGCGGTCCTATTCCCCCCAATCCATCCGAATTACTCGGGTCTAACAAGATGAAAGAACTACTAAAAGAATTACAAGAGCAAGCTGATTTTGTAATATTTGATTCTCCCCCGGTTATTGCAGTTACCGATGCCTTAGTATTAGCTACTCAAGTAGATGGTGTGGTACTGATCCTAAATTTTGGAGAGGTGCCCCGAGAAGCAGCTAAACAAACAAAAGAACTATTAGAAAAAGTAAAAGCAAATATATTAGGAGTAGTTTTAAATAAAATCGATATGGAAAAAGAAGGACAATACTACCCCTACTACTACTATTACTACTACGGCGATGAAAAGAAAAAAAGAAGAAAATAAAATGATCGACATTCATTCTCATATTCTCCCTAATATGGACGACGGCCCTTCCTCCTGGTCCACCTCCCTCAATATGTGCCGTCAAGCAAGCGAAGACGGCATCAAAACCATCGTGGCCACTCCTCATACTTTTAATGGAATATATGAAAACTATCCTCAAGCTATAGAAGAAAAAGTAAAAATCCTAAATCAAAAGTTAAAAGAAAATAATATTTCTTTACAAATCCTTCCCGGAAGTGAAGTACATCTAAATGCAGATATAATTGAAAGATTGAAAAAGCAAAATATAATGACCCTAAACCAGACCAAATACTTACTTTTAGAGTTTCCTGTTGACCAAATTCCCCACCAGATAGAAGAAATCCTTTTTCGAATTCAGATAATGGGGATAATTCCCATATTTTCTCATGTAGAAAGAAATTTAGAATTCCAGCGGAAACCAGATTCACTTGCCAACTTAATCCAAAAAGGTGCTTTAGCTCAATTAACTGCCGCCAGTTTATGCGGAATTTTTGGCTCACCAACCAGAAAATTTGCTCAAAAACTTTTAACTAATGATCTAATCTACTGTATTGCCAGTGACGCCCACTCTGATTCAAAATCGGGAAGAAATGCCATTTTATCTAAAGCCTTAGCAGAAGCCTCCAAAATCATCGGCTACCAGGCTGCCCTAAACTTAGTCCACTCCAATCCCCAAAAAATAATAACGAATCAATAAAAAGGGGACATGCTGCTTTTTTAAGGGCGTATGGCAATACGCCCCTACGCCTTATAAAAAAGTAGTCCCCTTTATTATTCCAATATTGTAAAGTAGAGTTGATAAAAAATATCCTCTTAAATTTATATTATCAGGTTCCTCAGCTTCTCTTACAAAGAGAGGGTCTGAATCTTTAATGGGCAGGACCATAGAAGAGCTTATACTGCCCTTTAGTTTT
>JAHIPR010000273.1 GCA_018903015.1 bacterium | reverse complement strand
TAATCAACATCGCAAAGTTCAGAAAGTATTACATTGGGAATAATCATTAGAACTGCTGCAGGAAAGCCCATAAGTCCTACAAAAATCAGTCCCCATATCCTGGGATTGACCGGGGTAAGACCGGTGAGGGATAGGAAAACAGAAAATATAGAGAACAAACCAAGACTTATAATCATAATAACTTTCTTTCCTCGAACCCTCGCCAAAAATCCCACAAGCGGGAAACAGATAGCCGCAATGATAAAGAGGATAGTAAACATATTACTGGCAAAAGCCTCATCAGCTCTCATCAGAGTAATTACAATAGGTATGGCAGATGAGCGGACAATATTAAAAAGAAACCATAGGGATATATTGGCAAAAAGGTAGATAATAAAAGCCTTATTCTTCACTGTTTTTCTAAAGGAATCAACAAGGGGAACATTATTGGGTCTGGCATTGGAGAACCTTTTCTCGTCTACCGCAAATACAGCTGTGTATAATAATATAGCTCCGAGAATAGCCAGACAAATAATCATTTTCCGGTAAGAGCCCACATAATCATTGTTCCGCATAAATAAAGTTAAAAGAAGAGGTCCGCCAATCATTACCACTGCCGAACCAATTAGGGAAAAGTATCCTTGAGCTGTGGTTATGCCAATTCGAGCTTTTTCATTATGACCAAGTTCAGGGATTAGGGAAAGGTAGGGAACAACATATACAGTAAAGAAAAAAAAGTATAAACCAAAAACAATAGCCAGGTAGATACCATTAATGAAGGAAGTATAAGGTGTGGGCGGGAAAAATATAAACACGGTAGATACTGCCAGGGGAAGTCCGCCTATAATAAGGAAAAATCTCCTTCTCCCAAATCTTGATGTAGAGCGGTCAGACCAGGAGGCTACTAAGGGATCAGCAATAGCATCAACTATTCTTCCAAAGAGCATCACTGCTCCCAACACAGTAATAATTCCCCAAAACCTCTCATTCGAAACAAAAGGAATCATACCTTCTGCTACTCTCTCTTTAGGGGGAAGCAGAAAGACTATAGCAAAAGTCAACCAGATCGAATCTAATAATACCCATCCTGCTGTGGACAGGTTATAGAGAAAAAGTCTCTTACCTTTAAATTCTTCCATTTCTTTCTCCTTTCTTAGAAATTCTACTACCAGTTATTAATTTATATTATAGGTTTTTTCAATAAAATTTTTTTCAAATTCAGTATTTCTATCTTCGTGATATTCTGCTTTTTCTCTTGCATCATATAATTTCTTTATGTTTATATTAGCTGTTATCAGGTGACTTCCCTCATAAGAGGGAGATAAAGATAAAACTCCATCTTTTTTTTCAGTCATTGATAGGGGAGCAAATATACCGGCCTTTCCGGTAAAATGCATCCCGGCAATCCATCCGTTTAAGGAGGATTTTAAACCATACAGATATGATTCTTGCACTCTGGGCCAAATTCCTCTCAAGGCCTTCCAAATATAATATTCTTCTAAATTAGCAATAGGTAAAATAACCATATCTGCTCCTATCTCTCTGGCGATACGAAAAGTCTCAAAGTAAGTAGCATCCATACAAATAGGGCATACCACTTTACCAAAAGGTAAAGAATAAGCCTCCATTTTACTCGCTTTTTTTATTCCTAATTTAACCTCAAAATCAGTAAGGTGCATTTTCTTTTGAGTTCCTATTAGATTTCCATCCGGACCAAAGAGTGAACCGGCATTATAAATTGCGTCTTTCTCCTTTAAAATATAACTTCCGGTGTAAATATATATTCCATATTCCTTTGCTAACAGAGAAACAATTCTTTTAACTCCCGCCTCTACCGGTTTTGCAACTCCTTTAAAAATAGTGGCCAAAAAATAATTGTTCTCTTTTAAATGTGACTCTTTCCCTCTATCTTTCTCTTTGTCTTTATTCTTTATTGCTTTTTTATTTAGAATTTGATTTATGAAGCTAAACCCGGGAATTAAACCGAATAGGTCAAAAAAGTTATATTCGGGGAAGATAATCAAGTGACTACCCTCTTTCGCAGCCTGGCCTACAAAGCCACAAAGCATATCTATATATTTTTCTATACTGTTTACCGGATAAATCTGTCTTTGCACACAGGAAACCCGAATGTCTTCCGGATTAATATCTTCTGAAAGTCTTCTTTTTTTCATCTTTAATTGTTTACAATATTTTTCTATTCTGTCTAAAGATATTTTTTTATTAAACCATTTTTCAATTAAAAATTCCATATTCACTGCGCCTATCTTCCTCTAAACATTTTCATCTGCTGATAAAATTCTCGATTCAATTGGGACAGCACATCAAATTTAGAAATTGCTTTTCTTCTCTTCTTATTGTCCAACTCAGCAATTATTAAACTTTGCTGTCCACTGCTTCTCGCTAAATATCCATCTTCCTTTTCGGTCATTTCCAGAGGGGCATAGATGACCGATTCTCCCCAAAAACTCTGCTCTCCCAGGAATCCATTAAATCCGCTCTCTACCGCAAAAAATTGATTCTGCTGGACTTCTTGCCACATACCACTTACCGGTAAAGCCCGATTTTTTTCTCCGGTAAATCCTACCGGGGATAGAACAATATCGGCACCCTTTAAAGCCGCCATCCTGGAAACCTGGGGATAAAAAACATCGGTAGAAATTATTAGTGCCAACTTCCAATTCTTTATTTCTTTTAACTCAATCTTTGCTCCCCGAGAAAATCCTAATTCTCTTTCCCAGCGGGCTAAATAAATTTGCCGTTGTTTAAACTGGACTTCTCCATTTATTATCAAACAGGATTCATGGTAAATATTGTTTTCTTCTTTTTGCCAGTAACTCCCCGGACAAATTGCTATCTTATAGTTTTGAGATAATTCTTTAACCTGTTCGATATATTCCCTGGAATCTGCTTCCTTTATTAAACTCCTTAAACTTATATTATACGGGCAGCTCAGTTGTTGAAAAAAACACCCCGTAAATCCGGGGAATACTATGATATCAACCTGTTCTTTTATCG
>JAHIPR010000272.1 GCA_018903015.1 bacterium | reverse complement strand
GGTGTTGCCGAACAGTCGCTATGGGTATACAATAATGGAACAAAACTTTATTGGAAAAAAGAGTAAAGCTTTTAGATCAAATTTTTTCAGGTCTTTCAATTTAATATGAACTAAATGATAGTTATTGATTAAGAATAATGTTAATAAAAATTGAATCGATAAGGTGTCCGGATGTTCCGGTTTAATGTCCGGATGCCTTCGGAATTGCCGTCCGGATACTCCGGAATACGCAAGATGTTGATTATTTTCTAGTAAAATTTAATTTGGCTTTTACTAAAGTAAAGATTTTTAGGAGTGTTTCGACTGTTATATGAACGTTTTTTGTTGGTTAATTAAATGTAATAGTAAGATTAATTATAGCGTGGGTTTTAAATAAAAAACTGCCAACTATATTTAATTTTGAAAAGCCTGCAGTTTGGCAGTCCTGTCACTAAAGTGATTTAATCCCAAAACTTTGCGTCCTATCCTTTCGGATATTTTGCCTTTTTCGGCTTTTTTAAGCACCTATTCTTTTTATCCCGAACTCAATAATTAATTTTTACATAATTTCATATTTATTATAGCACATTATAAAAAATTTCAACACTATTTTCTACTAAAATATTTATTTTGAGGAACAGGTGTCTCGTCCGTCTAAAAATAAAATCTTCTTTCCCTTGTAAAATAAGGGTTAGCGGGAATATGTCACAGGAAACTCTTATAAAATAAAGTTTTTAGCTGAACTTAAAATAACGTTTGCATTTGCATTTTTTTGGGGCAAGCTATACTTTTCCCCTCAAAAATTGCTCTTTTTTGCTCAAAATTTTACCCTCTTAAAATTAAAATCAGTACTGATAAACTGTTATACAAGCCCGTGACGCAAGTCTCCTTCTGTCCTTCTGTGTTATACACAGATAGATATAGATAAAACAATATAAATAATCGTAACTTATAGCAGGCTTGTTGCCTGCAAGCTAAGTAAATACTCGATAATACCGTGCATGATCGCCCGGGCAAATTCTTTCTGATTTATGGGTTGAAGAAGATACCAGTTATCCTCCGGATGCATCATATAGGCTGTCTCAACCAGAACACTTGGGACCTGGGGACGCCGCAATACGGCAAGGTCCTCCCTTCTCCAGACTCTTGTCCGGGGAAGCCCCATCCTTTCTACCAGATTGTCCAGCATAATTTCGGCCAGTTTCTGATTGTAGGCGTAGTTATAAAGGATCATATGGCCATGATAATTGATGGCATCGGCTCCCTCGGCATGGGCATTGGCATGAATGCTGATAAAAAGATCGGCATTATTTTCAACCGCCATATCAATCCGCTCATAAAGATCTACATCTATATCCTCAGTGCGAGTCATCACAACTTTTGCTCCTTTGGCTTCCAGCATGTCTTTGAGATATTTACCCATTTCTAAGACAACATCTCTTTCATGAATATCACCGGGGCCCACAGCACCGGGATATTTACCTCCATGTCCTGGATCAATTACGATGGCCCGACCCTCTAAAGGATTATCCTGGGAAATCTCAGGGGGTTTACGCAAGCTTACTACCAACTCTGTTCCCTCCCACTGATAATCAAACCCAGCCATTGGTTGATTCAGCTTGATAGTAATGGCTAAAACATCAGGCATTTCTTCCTGGTCAGGAGTCTCGATGGCTATATCTTGGACTAAAGAAGTTTCACCTGTTTGGGTAATATGTGTGCTTTTCTTAATCCCATCCAAGATCAACCTGAGCTGTTGGGTCTTATCTTCAATCAGGAAGGGAATACGTTCTTGGGTATCAAGACGAATCTTAACCTCATCCTGGGTTTCGTTCAATTCTATTCTGGAAATTCCGGTGGAAGGCTTCTTGATGGCATAGCCTGCTTCAGTGATATTTTCATCGTGCATTAGATAATTCTTTCCACCCAGTTTGACCCACAGGTGGTCTCCAGCAACTCCTATGACTTCAAAACGGGTTCCAGGACGGATGTAATACCCTTCAGGATAAGTGGGTATACCATCCCCACCCCGGGTGGAGCGGTTCAGGGCAAAGGTATCCTCTCTTACATTCCACAGCCAGGAATACTTATTGGTCACTTCCACGATACGGGAGAGAAGACTCGAGACAAAACGAACCTGACCCGGTAATTGCTGACTGACCTCTTGAGCTCCCCGCCTTAGCGTAACCGTGATGGTTTGGGTTGCTGTTTCTCTAAAAAAGGGAACATCTTCTTCTTTTACGGTATAGGTTCCCCTATAAATTCCTTTACCTTCCAAGGGCCAGGGTAAGTTATCGGTTACTTCTTCCATGGCAATTTCATCTGACCGGTTACCGATTTGGAAGACTGCTTCGGCTTCCGGGCTGCCCTGAATGATGATTTTCAATTGATCGCCTTCTCTTAATACCTGCTCCTCTCGTGGTTGGACATGAGATGTATGAATAGCGAGTGGTTCCCGAGGCATCTCTTCCCAGTATTTGGGGTAGATGACTGTTCTTTCTATGGAAGTTGATTTGCCGCCTCTACTGGCCGTAACAGCAATGGGAAATTCTTTTTCTTGAGGAACGTCTACTAAGGTCAGAAAATTGCCTGTTCGGTAATCAAAGAGAGTCACTTCTTCCTCATTGACATTAACCTTGACTGCCGGTGAAGCATCGGTGGTGCCAAAGACATAAAGAGGACTGCCCCATATCCTCTGTTCTGAGCGCCAAGGATAGGCCACATTCAAAGATGGTCCTTCTTCTGTTTTCTTCCACTTCTTTAAGTTGTCTAAAAGATCCAGGGAAAAACCATTTTTATAAACTTCCCTGGCGTAATATTCCTGTTCACCTTTTGGTAGTTTTTCCAATAAATCGATAAATTCTTTTTCATATGGGTCAAGATCTTCAAGGGAAGCAAGATATAAGCTAAAGATAGTGGGAAATTTATCTTTAAGGTAATCTTGTACATTAACGGTAGATGAATACGAGGTCATACAAAATATCGGCAGGATGAACGTTAAAATTAATAATAAACATAATATTCTTTTCATTTCTTTACCCTCCTACCTCATATTAAAGGTCATCAAGTATTCTTATTTTCTAAATTTATGGCTGAAAATCCTTCTTTTTATTAAAAAGTTTTTGATTTCTAATTCCAACAGGCCCATGAAGATTCGGCAATGTCTTCTTGAATATATTATCAAAGTCGTGTCTTTATCGTTGAAAAATTATTCAATTGTCAATAATAAAGACCCCTTTTCCCCTGTCTCCTTTTTCCTATTTTTCTTCCTTTGTTGATAACATCTATGATCTCATTTTCATTTGTCCCTCGTTCCTCTGCTCACTCTAAGGTGTGTTGATCAATTTGTATCTCCATATTCAATCTTTCCTTGGCTTACATATTACCAATGCTCCTCCATCTTTATGTAAAATTATAACACATATTAAAAAATAAAACAGCATCAACCTATAAGAAGTGTAAGTAAGGTATATTTTGACCTTTATCAGCACTTTTCTGCATGCCCTATTATTCAATAAAGCAAGCAAAAAGCCTCTTCTTGCGGTAGGAGTGTATTGCTATATGCTCTTATTAATGTAGGGGTCGAATTCATTCGACCCGTCTGAATACAGAGTAGGTAAATCTACCTCCCCAAGAAGCAAAATTTACCTAAAAATACACTTCTGAAAGCCTTATACTATAAGGGTTTCGAGAGAAAAACGCTGTAAACGCTCGTAGGCGCGTTTCTTTGGGTTGACCTATGCTTTACCCCTCGAAAATCGCACTTTTTTGACTAAAATTTCGGATGTTCAAAAACTGAAAATGGCTATTTGTAAGGGTTTCAGAATTTCGGGGAGGCAAAAATACCCCAAAATCAGGGTAGTAAATTGCTAATTTTTAAAATTTTTACGTGCGTTTAAAGGCACTCTCCGTGCGTTTTTGGGGCATTCCTGAAGGGGTAAATTTACTATTAGTCAAAATCTCTGAAAGCCTTGCAAATAAAGGGTTATCTGTCATTGCGAGGAGCGAAGCGACGCGGCAATCTCATTACTCCTTCTCTATTCCTTTTCCCTTTATATCCTATGAACTTGACAATAATTCACTTTGTCTATATTTCATGTTATAATAAGTAACCTAAAAGGACCACTAATAGAATGCTACTCAATGCTTCCTTAAGGAGAATGAAATTATATATGGCAATTGACAATTATTGGTTAAAAATTGCTAACTACGATTTAAAAACAGCAGAGGCAATGTTAAAATCAAAGAGATACCTATACGTGGGATTCATGTGTAATCAATCTATAGAAAAAATACTGAAGGGTATTTACTCTGATAAATTTAACCAATTACCTCCAAGGATTCATAATTTAGCCAAATTACTAAAATTAGTAGAGTTAGGAAATGATATACCTAAAGATCTACTTGAAATTTTAAATGAATTAAACCCTTTAAATATCGCTGCTAGATATCCTGACCAGCAATTAGACATAATTAAAGAATTAGATTTTGATTATTCCTCCAAACTACTTGAAAATACAAGGAGATTATTTAAATGGTTAAAGACAAAGCGGTAATAATAAATAAAATTAAAAAATATATTAAAGCCTTAGAAAAAAATATTACAATATATAAAGTAATTCTTTATGGTTCATGGGCAAATGGAAAGCCTGATGAATTTAGCGATATAGATTTGGCTATATTTTCTCCTGACTTTGGCAAACATAAACTAAAAGAACTACAACTGCTTTCAAAGTTATCCTGGGAAATTGATGAATCAATAGAGGCTATACCTTATTCTTCTAACATATTACTTACTCAAAATCCCAAAAATTTTGCATATAAAATTATAAAAACAGGAGAAACTATTTATGATAGGACTGTAAAGCATTAAAAGTTTAAAAAAGTATAACCAATATCACCTTCCCCCTCCACCTTCTGACTACAGCAATTTTGATAATTTATTCAAGAAGTGGATTTAATGGTCTCAACCTTTGACATTCAATTCTCTTCCAATGCTGCCATCATCTTTTGCTTGATCTCCCCTATTTTATGATTAACCTTACTTTCTTGTTCGAATCTTTTAGCAGC
>JAHIPR010000271.1 GCA_018903015.1 bacterium | reverse complement strand
GCTAAAAAAGAAAGCTCTTTTTCATGAGTGGGTATGGCTCCTCCGAATAACGGATTCATGGCAACCACGCCATAACCCCTTTTATGGGCGGCCATAACTCCGTCCCAACGATAAGGGAAATTTAAGATATTAATTCCTAAAAGCACACCTTCCATCTTACCATCTTTTAAGATGTGTTTAATTTCTGATCCTGGTTGATGAGAAGAAAAGACAATATGGTCAATCAATCCTTCTTTTTTACATTCCAGGAGACCTTCATACTGTCCCCCGGGTTTCATGGCTAATTCGTAATGTTCCATCTTAAGAAGGTTCCAGATATGGTAAAAATGAATTTTAGGGAGACCCAGTCGATTTAAAGATTTTTTTACCGCTTCTTTTGCTTTTTTGGCAGTATTAAACTTTTTAGGGTTGCCTTTGGTAGAAACATAGAAGTCTTTAGACATATTCTTGAAGGCAATACCGAAAATATCTTCACTCTGGTCTTTACAATAATTGGGGGCGGTATCGAAATAATTGATTCCTTTAGCATTTGCATAACGAAGAAGCTCGGCATTTTCTTCTTTGCTCTTGGAAAGATCGAATCGCATTCCACCAAAACCTACTGCAGATACTTTTTTCCCGGTTTTTCCATATTCCTTGTAAATCATATTTTATCCTTTTCGTATTTATTGTTGTAAAAAGATTTTATCATTTTCTCTTAATAATTTCAAAATATTTTTTTAATAATATTTTAAGGATAGCCTTCTTCTACTATGAAATACGAAAACTTGAGCAGAGTTTATAATTTTTGAATAAATTTGAAAAAATTTATAAAACCATTTATTCTAATAAGGTAAGGGAAAAACAGAAAATTAATATTTCATATTTTAACGGATAGCCTGTAGTGTTTCGGGTAATAAGTATTAAGTAATGAGTGATTAGTGATGTGTAATACGTAGGGGTTGGATTTATCCAACCCGCAAAAAATACGGGTCGAATAAATTCGACCCCTACACTTAAAGAAATGCATGAGGTTTTATAATGTCTAAAAAAGAAGAAATCCAGAGACTTAATTTAAAAATTAAATCTATAGATATAGACCCGGGGGCTTTATTTATCACCAAGAGATTAAATGATTCAGGTTATGAGGCTTTAGTAGTAGGGGGGTGTATCCGCAATCTGATCATGGGAGAAGAAGCCCGCGATTGGGATATAACTACGAATGCTACCACGAATGAAATTTCCCGAGCTTTTAAAGAATTTAAAGTTATTCCGGTGGGTAAAAAATTTGGGACGGTTACCGTAGTTATAAATCATATTAATTATGAAGTGAGTACTTTTAAAAAAAATAAATCAGCCCCCACTCCAAATTTATTTGAAGATTTAAGACACCGTGATTTTACCATTAATGCGTTTGCCTGGAGCGAAGAGGAAGGAGTAATCGATTATTTTAACGGGTTAGAGGACATTAAACAAGAGATAATAAGGGGAGTAGAAGATCCTGTAGAAAGAATAGAAGAGGATCCGTTAAGAATGTTAAGAGCAATTAGATTGGCTTGTGAACTTGATTTTAAAATAGATAAAGCTACCCTTCAGGCGATAGAAGAAAATAGTTCACTGATTAAAAAAGTAAGCCTTGAGAGGATTAGAGATGAATTGATTAAAATATTATTAAGCAATTTTCCTAAAAGAGGGTTTAAATTGTTACAGCAATTGGGCTTATTACGGTTTATTCTTCCTGAGCTAGAAAGATGTGTTGGCTTTTACCAAGAAGATCTTTACCCAAATAAAGATCTATTTGAACATATTTTACATCTCTTGAATAATCTTCCCCCCGATTTAGCTCTTCGTTTAGTAGCTTTACTGGGTGAAGTAACCCAGCTCCCCTCTAATTCCCAGACAAGTAGAAAAGAAGTTGCATCTAAAATACTGCGCAGATTAAAATTTAAGAATTCTATAATTAAAAAGGTTAGTATTTTGGTCCAAGAGGATTGGCGAGCAATTGATTTTCTCAATCCAAAAAATATTAGACAATTTATCTCTAAATGTGGCGAAGAAAACATTTTGAATGTTTTAGAGTTAAAGCGGGCTGATATTAAGATAGGTAAAAAAATTGCCAAACTGAAGCAATTAGAAAAAATGGAACAGAAGGCGAGAGAGGTTTTAGAAGAAAAACCAGCGGTTTCATTAAAAGATTTAGCCATAAACGGAAAAGACTTGATTGATTTAGGGTACCAGGAAGGAGTAGAATTAGGGGGAATGCTCAAAAAGCTTTTAGAAATAGTTATTGATAAACCAGAATTAAACCGAAGAGAG
>JAHIPR010000270.1 GCA_018903015.1 bacterium | reverse complement strand
TTTCCTTCTATTTTTTCTATTTTCATTAGAGTTTGAACCATCCATATTCCACCAACAGGTATTACTATTCGCCCTCCATCTTCTCTAATCTGCTGAAGAAGGGATGGAGGGACATGGTCAGGGGCACAGGTTACTATAATAGCATCATAAGGGGCATATTCTTCCCATCCGTAATAACCATCACCAACCTTAAACTTGATATTTTGGTAACCTAAATCCTTTAGTAATTTTTCTGATTTTTTAGAAAGACTTTCATATATCTCTACTGTATAAACTTCCTTTACAATCTCAGCTAAAACTGCTGCCTGATATCCAGAGCCAGTTCCTATCTCTAAGACTTTTTCATCCCCTTTTAACTCTAATAACTGGGACATTAAAGCTACAATATAAGGCTGGGAAATAGTTTGACCTTCACCGATAGCATGGGGGTAATCATTGTAAGCAGATTCTCTGATATGTTCATCGACAAATTGATGGCGGGGGACGGTAAGCATAGCCTGCAATACTTCAGAATCGACTATATCTCTGTTTCGCAATTGATTTAATACCATACTCTGTCTTTTTACTATATAATCATCTCTTTCGTCAATTTTGTCATGTTCATATATGACTACTAATAAAAAAATTATAAATACTAATAATATAAAAACAAGAGGCTTTCTCATTACAAAACACCCACTTTGTTTAATCCTATAATTTTACTAAATTGTTAATTCCATTAATATCTTTAGCTTTATTATTTTAATTCAAAAATATTTTAATTATTTCTCTTTTTATATTCTTATTATATCAATAGCATAAGTTATAGAAAATATTTCTCGTGATTCTCAACTTCTAAAGAGGACTTCTTCTTTGTTAAAGAGACGAGTTGCTCCGAATAGAGCTATCCCGGCAATAATTATATTAGCACCGAAAGTAGTTATAATGTGATCCCAGTAAATCTTGCCCATCAATAGCTCTTTAAAAACAAAACTACTGTTTAAAACCGGAACTAAAAACATTTTGCCGGTCAATTCCATTCCCTGACTTATAGAAATTATTCCCAAGAAGATAGTCAGCATATAGATAGGGGTGATATAACTCGAGGCCTCTCTAATATTACGGGCGTATATGCCTACCATCACCAGCACTGCACTGGCTACACCAACTAAAGGGAATAAAACTAAAAAGAGTAAAAAGATAGTATTAACAGATATCCCAAATTGCACTCCCTCAATGCCCCCGGCAATAGAAGTACCCGATAAAAAAGCAAGAGTAAGTCCGAAAAGTCCCAAAACCATACTGGTAAAAGAAATTAACATTACAGCAAAGCATTTACCCAATACTATCTCTAATCGGCTTATCTGACTTACTAATAGAGTAGCAATAGTCCCTCTTTCTTTCTCTCCGGCAGTTATATCTACGGCGGTATGCATCGCCCCTGTAAAGATGAGGATTATAATTAAATAAGGGAGCAAAACTGCCAAAAATGAACCGGTCATTTTTTCTGCAGTAGCTATATTTTCTTCTTGTAAAATTAGCGGAGTAAGAAATTCTTCTTTTAAATCCAGGCGGGAAAGTCTCTGCAAAATTATTTCTCTCTTATATTCTTCGATTATTTGATTAACTCTTTTCTGAGCTATCCTTGATTTAGCCTCTGTGGTATCATATTTTAAGATAAGTTTATTAGGTTCTTCCTGTTCAATTTTATCTTTATAATCCGAGGGGATTACTAAAACTGCCTGAATATCACCATTTTGCAATTTAGAGGGAGAGTCATCTTCTATAATAAGAATTTCAATCTTTTCATAATCCTGGAAATGTTTCACTAATTGAGGAGCAAATTCTGCACCGTATATTATAATCCTTGAGGCAGCTTCTTCTGATTTCATGCTTCCCACCTTATTAAAATAGCCAATTCCTGTAAACAAGAGAGGATAAAAGATTAAAGGAATTATTATCATGGCAATGATAGTTCTTTTATCTCGTATGGTTCCCACTAATTCTTTAATAAAGATAAGTTTAATATTTTTCCAGCTCATTCTTGATTCTCTCCTTGATTTATTAATTCAAAAAATATTTCTTCTAAATCGTCAAATAATGAATTCTTTTTTAATTCTTCTAAGGTCCCCTGAGCAATGAGATTGCCTTGATGAATAATCGCAATTCTATCACACAATTTTTCAGCTTCCCGCATAATGTGAGTAGAATAGATAATACACTTTCCCTGATCTCTAAAGCTTTTAACATATTCAATTACTGTTTTAGCCGTAATTATATCTAATCCTACTGTTGGTTCATCTAAAATTAATACAGGCGGGTTATGAATAATACTCCTGGCAATAGAGAGTTTCTGTTTCATTCCGGTAGAAAGTTTATTTACTCTGACATCCTGAAAATCTTCCATATCTAAGTTTTGAAAAATCTCAGCCATTCTTTTTTCGATAATTTTATCTTCCATCCCGTTAATCCGACCGAAAAACAATATGGTTTCTCGGGGGGTAAAACGATCATATAATCCTGTTTCGCTGGATAAAAATCCTATCTGCCTCCTTACTTTAGCGGCATGTTTTACTATATCAAGCCCATTTACCATTATTTCCCCCTTAGTAGGGAGTATCATAGTGGCTAAAATACGTAAAGTGGTGGTTTTGCCCGCTCCATTAGGACCCAAAAGTCCGAATACCTGACCTTTCTGGCAATTAAACTGTAAATTATTAACTGCTACTATCTTGCCTCTTTTTTTATCATGGAATATCTTGGTCAATCCTTCTACCTGAATCAT
>JAHIPR010000269.1 GCA_018903015.1 bacterium | reverse complement strand
TTCTTTACCAATTGGCAGGGAAGCTCTATCCAGACAGTTGTCGTTAAGCCAGATGGCTCACTTATATACCCTTCTTCACAAATGGGCGACTACCAGAAAGGCAATACTTATAGTATATTTAGAGTGCCAGCAGAAACAGGTATTTGGGAATTGAGATTAAGTGGTCAAGATCTGCCTCAAGAAGGTGAGCAGATCAATGTCTCTATATCGGGAAAATCTGAAACCTATTCCAACTTTCTTACTTTCCAGCCAGAGTACAAACAGGGTCAGAGAGTATTGATAAGGGTTGAGGTAGCTGATGTTGCTGGTAATCAAAAAATACCTTTAGAAAATATAAAGGTAAAAGCAAAAATCGAAGGGCCTACTCCTCAACTCCTCAAAAAGGTTGGAGAAAGAAAATTCGAAATAAATCCATTCACGTTTCTAATTGGACTTTTTCTTAAGCAACAAGAGATTGATCTTTATGATGATGGCGCCCATGACGACTATGACTCGAAAGATGGAATCTATGGTGGTACCTTTTTGGGTGGTGATATCCCTGGTCCTTATCTTGTTACGGCAATTATAGAGGGACAATCTCAAGGGAAGATTATATCTCGCCAAATCCAGGAAAGTTTTCAAATTGGATCAATCCAGAACAATAAACTAACAATTAGTGATTTTATTCAAATTAAATTCAAGAAAAAATAAAAGCAGGTTTAGCTATGTTTTGTCTACGATGTGATAATTATATATATTTATTTTATGTAGTATCTTCAAGTAGCGCTTACAGATTTATGTAGAGAAAAAGAAATTGATTTAATGCTATGACCTCCGTAAAATAAATTCTACCAAAAAAGAAAATGGCAAATGAGTGAGAAAGAATGGAGTTAACAGGACCTGGTTCTATGCCAAGGGTAGTTTGAGTAATGAGTAAGAAAATTAAGTGAAATAGAGAATCAAGACTTTAAAAAGACTTGTAAGAAACTTGAAATTAAACACTCTACAACTTTGTCTATAGAAAAGACTATTAACAAAAATTTTGAGATATAATCTTTAGATGTTTTAATTTTAGATAACTATTAGAATGCCTATGGTAGCAAGCTTAAAATTAACTAAAATTAAGCTAAAGTATTTATATTAAATTAAAAAGGAGGGAACATAGGTGAAAACTGAAAAATATTTTAAAAAAACTAATAAACCTAAATTAAATATTTTTAAGCTAATAATTATTATTCTTTTTTTATTTATCTTTATTTTAATTCCTGTTAGAGCAAAAGAAGAACCCTGTACAGTATTATTAGGTGATTTTATGGTTACTCTTATTAATTTAGAAAGAGAGGGAGATGCTGCTAACTTGGAATTTAGCGTTACAAAAGTTGGTAATAGTAACTCAGGCCGTCAATCAATTGTGGTTTGTTTAATTGATGACCATGAGAATAAGTATAAAGGTAGCCTGAGTGTTGATTTAGAAAATGCCCCGGATGTTGTTCTAAATGTTCTTCCGAAGGGTTTTACTTATGTCGATAAAGTGGACATCTCTATACCCAAGGTAGCTCCAATTGTCAAGATCAGGCTAGGGGATAGGGAAGTACCCTTCAAAGACGTAAAGCTCGGTCAACCGCAGTTTATGACCGACTTTGGTGACCTCGCCATCACCAAAGGCCAGAGTGTGCCGCTTGGTAAATGGCTCTCCTTTACAATGGAGCAAGCAATCCCAAAGGTCCCTTCCTGGGAATTACTAATTACAATAGAAAACAAAGAATACAATCCACTACCAGCTGAGGTAAGATTAGGGGTACAAAATAGGGATGGCACAATTTCCTGGGGCGGATCCCTAACTGAGGATGTAGCTGCTCTGTCCAAAACCTCCGTGAGTGTATCTCTACCACTTCAGGAGACCCCTCCTCAGCCAAAAATATTAATGTTGGAGTATGTTGACCGGAAGGCCGGCGAGCACATATTTAAGGTGTTTCCGATGCCTCCTGGCAAGCTGCTTCCTTTTCCCGTAGTCTCGGACAAAATATACGAGAAATGGAAGGAGGGACGCTTTACCTTGGGTCTTCCCGTTGAGAATGAGCAGTTCACATCTGTCTCCGGTACTCAAGGCTCTAGTGCCTCAGGTCGCTTTCAGAGTTTTGAGAAAGGCCGTATATATGTTATCACAAGTGGGGTATGGACTGACCAAGTGATTACAATCTCGGGAGCTGCCCACAGCGAATATTTGCGTCTCAATTTTGAGGCGAGTTGGCTCGGTTTCCCCGTTTTACGATACAATAGCCCAGAGACAGGATATGACCAGTATGATTTTGAGGGGGGGTATATAGCAACCACCGATGGGAAGACGTTTCATGCGCTCCCTTACGAACAAGGAAGGATTGCCTTTGTCTCCGACAGAGATGGCAATAGGGAGATATATGTTACTGATGCATGCGGCAGAAACCAGATCAATTTGACAAATCATCCCAGTGCTGATATGTCACCAGCTTGGTCGCCAGATGGGACAAAAATTGCGTTCGTTTCTGATCGGCAACCTCAGGGTATTTATATTATAACCGCGGACGGTAGGAACCAAAGATTCCTGACAGAAGGCCGCGACCCAGCTTGGCTTGCGGACAGTTCGAAAATCATATTCATAAAGGGGACACACGAGATTTGTATAGTAAAGCCAGATGGGACAGACAAGCATTCAATAACAATTGACCCAGCTAGCGCCAGAGTCCATAATTTCCACTTCCTGACTGAAAAAAATTCCTTCTCTAAGCCTTCAGTGTCACCCGACAGCTCGACAATTGCATTCGCTATAGGTAAGTGGAGTTCGGGGTGGCCCTATAGAATTTGTCTAATGCAAATGGACGGCACTGGTCTGCGAAATTTAAAGGAGGGTAAATTTGTGTCTGGAAACGAACCATCATGGTCTCCGGAGGGCCAAATGATCGTATTTAGGAACGACCCAGGTTATTCCCTCTCATTTCCAGAAGGTCGTCGCTATGGTGGCCCGCTTGACATTGTAAGCTTTGATACCGCTGTAGATACTACTCAGCTTCCTAAGAAGATTTGGTCGTATGGAGGTCTGGATTGGTCTCCTGATGGGGCATCAATCGCCTTCTCTGGCCACAGAAAAAAGGAGGACATTAACGAGAGCATTAACATATTCATTACCTGTATCGGTACCAATATCATTAGAAAGATAACCGAAGGCAAAGGCAATAACTGGGACCCCTCTTGGTTAAAAGCAACGAAGCCGACCTACTAGACGTCCTAAAGGACCTGAAGGAGCCTGTTGAAAGGAGGGGAAAAATGAAGAGATTTTTTTTGTGATAGTAATTCTGGTTTTGGTAGCAATAACAATAGCTGGGTGCACCAAAAGTGAAAGTAAATATGTGGGCAAGTATATTTCAGAGCAGACGGTCTATGACGTGCGCAGTATGAAGAATGTACAACAGGTCTTAGAAATTAAAAAAGACGGCACATGACAGCTCTGATTAACCCCTAATGTCCCAGTTTATAGGGAGCGATCTTTTTAGAAGGTTAGAGGGTACTATATCAAATTTTATGATATGTCTTGATAAATTGGCATGAATAGAAGGATGATCAAGAATTCTAAGATGGGGAAAATAAAGGTGAAAAGTTAATGAAACCCCATAGAAAAAAATTTGCATTTGACTTTCATGAAAGGAGGTTAAGTCATGGCAGAAATAGTAAATACAGCTATTACAAGCTTATCACCTGAAGAAACTATAGAGCGGGCAGTTATTTTCTTCCCTGGCGAGAGATGGAAAGCAAGGACACATTCTGCAAAAGTTGCAACATTTGAGGGGAAGCCACCCATCCCGTGGGGAACGATGTTTCTCATGATTATCGGCTTTGCTTTTTTCATTTTACCTGGTTTGATATTTTACTTTATAGTGATTCGTAAAATGTATAGACTCCAAAATATTGTGGTAAGCGCTTCTTTAGATTCTAAAGGTACAGAAGTAATCATTCGGTATCCAAAACAAGCAAAAAAGCTTGCTAAAAAATTCTTAAGTGCATTACCTGATGTAGAATCGGCAATATTGGTCAAATAAGATTTACTTTAGTGCTAGTAGTCTTTTGTGCATATATTGTTTAGGCTTTTAAAAACTAAGCAGTAAATTATTTATTGGCCTGCTGAAAGGGAAACCATGAATAAGAAAAACCGAGAAAATTGGATATATGCATTAGAAAAAGTAGGCGAAAGTGATAAGAATTGGGTTGTTGCCATTTGCCTCTCGGTTTTTCTTGGTTATCTTGGGGTTGACAGATTCTATTTAGGCTATGTGGGATTAGGTATTTTAAAGCTTTTAACTGTTGGTGGGGTGGGAATATGGTATTTAGTGGATATAATATTGCTGTCTATGGGTAGACTTCGAGATGCAGATGATAATGTACTAAAAACGCCTTGGAAGCGTGGTAAAAGTTAAAAATTTAGATAATAGTCATTAGTATTTCAGAAATGAAACTAGAAGACAGCGATGCTGTAACTTCACCTAACACGGGGTAAAAGACTATCTTTGCTTTGTCCAAATTCAGCTTCGCCAAACTTCTTATACATCGGAAACGTTATCTGAAATGAATGCCTGCAAAGGTCGCTTTAATTATAGGGTGAAAGTCCCGAAATAGTAAAAGATAGTGCCGGTTAATTGAGTGGAACGGTGGTGAGTAACCTAAGCTGTGAAACCCACTGACAAAGGTTGGTCAAGCCCGTCAAGCAAGTAAGTAATACTACAACAAGGGACGGTTGTTCGTGCGGCAAGGCTTAGGTTATGGTATTTAGCAGGTGAAAACCCTGTCTTAAAATAAATAAAATACACATGTGCTAACTCAATAATTCGGTATCTTTTAGCGGAAAACCTTCAAAATTGCTCGAGGTTGTCTTAGAAGAAAAGAGGAGAGAAATAATAAAAGAGTGGATTGATTCTGGAAGGATTGGAGATATAAATACCAATTATAAAATACTACCGGGAATTAGGAAAATGTTATTAAAAATAAAGTGGGTATTTTTATATGAAAATAAAATGTCCACTATGCTAAAATCCGCGTCTCGTAATTTATAGCTTTATGAATTTCTGTATTTTAGAAAAACCATTATAGAGCATGTTTTTTCAGAAAGGAGAAAAACCATGAAGAAAAATTTGTTTATTAAAGTAATACTTCTTGTGATCGCATCTTTATTAGTAATAAATCTTATAGTGCTTTTTGTGTCGCCTTCGGTCACTAACGCTGCAAGGAATATTCAATATAAGGCAGTGGATATCGGGAATCTGTTCGATGCCGAAAAAATTGAGTCATTGCTTAACAACTATGCCGAGGACGGTTGGGAACTCGTTGCTATTGAACAAATGCAAGTAGGTTGCTTTATATTTATGAAGTAAACAATGCATTAGTATTCCGTATACTATCAATCGAAGCATTGTTAATAGTTTGTACTTATTTTTAACTTAAGACTTACCAATTAATAAGTTAGATAAATCCTTAAATGCTTCGGAGTTGGTGGTTTTGCGGACACCGGCTATTGGAGTTCGTCAGAACGCACTACTGATGGCGCGTGGCCCCAGAATTTCAGTGATGGTTATCAGTACGGCAGCAATAAGAAATCCAGCGTATGGGTTCGGGTTGTCCGGGCTTTTTAACCATTTATCTATTTAACTATTAATGGTCTGGTAGGGGGCTTGCTGGCCCCCTGCACCCCTTTAATAAAGGTGAAATGGGAGTTAAGGAAATCAAAAGGTAGGACTTCTTAATTGAGGTTTTTACCCTTTTTATTATTTTTTAAATCCTAACAGACACCAATTGCTTCTTCTAACTTATGATATATTTTTTCAGTTTTATCATTCATACAAAAGTTGCGAAACTCGTCTACTAGCCTCCACCACCCTTACAAACAAAGCCTTTCAGGCATTTTGCTGAAGGGCTTTATTGTTTTTATTGAATTATTTTAGCAAAAAAAGGATTATTGAATTAGTTCGTCGAAATTCTTAATAGTGAAAATATTAATTAGGATGT
>JAHIPR010000038.1 GCA_018903015.1 bacterium | reverse complement strand
TATTGCAAATTTTGTATAATTATAACATAAAATATTTTTTAAATCGAGAAATCTTATGAAAATATTAGGAATAATTACTGAATATAATCCTTTTCACAATGGCCATCTTTACCATCTTTTTAAAGCAAAAGAAATAACCAGAGCAGATTATGTAGTAGCAGTCATGAGTGGAAATTTTCTGCAGAGAGGAGAGCCGGCAATTATAAATAAATGGGCCCGTACAAAGATGGCATTAAATGCCGGTGTTGATCTGATAATTGAACTCCCTTTTGTTTTTTCTACTCAGGATGCAAATGGTTTTGCCTTTGGAGCAGTAAAATTACTTGATTCGCTTAAGATTATAGATTATCTATGTTTTGGTTGTGAAACTGATAACCTTGATACCCTTTACTCTATAAGCAATTTTTTACATGTTGAACCACAGAAATATAAAGAGTTGATAGTATACAATAGTAAAAAAGGATACGAATTTCCCAAAGCAAGGAGCCAGGCCTTATGTGAATATAATAGGGTATTTGGAATAGACGGTTTAGAAAAAATATCAACTTTAGAGTTAAGTAAATTATTAAAATACCCCAATAACATTTTAGCTTTAGAATATATAAAACATCTATTAAATTTAAAAAGCAAAATTAAGCCTATAGCCATAAAAAGAATAGGAGCAAGCTATCATCAAAAAAACATTAAAGGTAAAATTTCCAGTGCTACCTCTATCAGAAATGAAATACTAAATAACTTGAGCCCCCCTAAAACCGACCTTTTTATGCTAAATGATAAAATAAAATCAACCATTCCTCCATCAGGATTTTCTGTATTAGAGAGTGAATTAAGAGAAGGCAGAGGTCCTATTACCCTCGACTCTTACCAGCAATATATTCTTGCTACCCTGAGAAGGATGTCGTTGGAAAATATTTCTCGTATTCAGGGAGTAACCGAGGGATTGGAAAATAGAATAAAGAAAGCATCTTTAAAATCTTATTCCGTTGAGCACTTAATTAATTCAATTAAAACCAGGAGATATACCCGTACTAAAATTCAACGCATAATTTTGCACATTATGATGAATCTATCCAAAGAAGATATAGCCATATTCAATAAGTATGGGCCTTTGTATGCAAGGATTTTGGGATTCTCTAAAAAAGGGAAAACTCTATTAAGAGCTATTAAAAAAAATTCTTCTACGCCTTTACTCAGTAAGTTATCAAATTATTTAAGGCAAACAATTTTCGAGGAAAATAATCGTGTTCGAAATAGATTAGTGAAGATGCTTGATTATGACATTCTTGCTACTGATATATATGTTCTTGGTAGTAAACAATCAGAAGATAGGGTGGCTCGGCTTGATTTCACTAACAAAATAGTAATAAAAAAAGACTAAATTATTTCTAATCATCCATAATAATTTTATAATTTTATTAATTTCATTATTGTATCATCAAAATCATCAACCGGAATGATTCTAATACCGTGACCGAACTTAAGAGCTTCTGGGTAATTATTTTTAGGCACTAAAAATACATCGGCTTTTTGTTTTTTTGCTGAAATAATTTTTTGTTTAATTCCATCTACTTCGGTTATTCTCCCATCCATACTTAAATTACCGGTACCGGCGATCAACAAACCACTGCTTAGATCATTTTCGGCTAATTGATTCAATATTTCTAAGGCAATCATTAGACCAGCAGAAGGTCCTTTTATCTTTTCTAAATTTATTTCTATTTTTAAAGGGAATCTGCATTGAAGATCTTTAGTATCAGTATAGATACCTATCCCTATTCCTTCTGTTTCATCATCAGTACTAGGAAGTTCAATGAGAGGAATTGATGTTGAATAAGTACTATTATCTCTTAAAAAAGTAATTTTTACAATTTGACTTAAATTATAACTTCTGATAATTTCTGAAAATTCTTCCAGAGTATAAACCGGTTGCTCATCAATTTTTATAATCACATCACCCGGTAATAATTTATTTTTTGCCAGACTATTATCCAATATTCCGTTAATCAATATTCCTCGTCCTGATATTTCCGGAGAATATCCTGCTTTCCTTATAGCTACAACTTTGGATTTCATCTGGCTTTCCTGCATTAATTTTTCCATTATATCAACATAATCTTTTTGTTTCATATTCAATAATATTTCATCATGCCTATTTTTTAAATCGATATTAGGGTCAAAAAATCCATAAATATATAATAATAAATTGGCTTTTATTATAGCGGTTGAAGTGAGGAGAAATTGGCCTTTAGCGTCTTTTTCGCCGTTTTCTACCGTAATATTTTTACTAAGATTGATGGCCTGCCCGGGAATTATCAGGAAATAGGGAGTAGGTATTAGATTAAGTAAGATTAGAACTGTGATTATAATAATTAAAAAATATCTTTTAAAATAGTACATTGTTTCTCTTTATTATCCAGATAGATTTTTACTCCAATTCAATAATAAATATTTTCATTAAAAAAATTGCTAAAGTTCTTTTTTAAGCTTTTTTATTAAAAAATAATGTATTTAATTTTTTCTCTACAATTTCCGGGACCAACTGGGATATGTTGCCATTTAAACTCGCTATTTCTTTAACTATACTGGAATTTAAATAAGAATACTTAGAACAAGTAACCATAAAAATTGTTTCAATCTCCGGAGCAAGTCTTTTATTCATTAAAGCCAGTTGTGATTCATGTTCAAAATCAGAGATGGCTCTCATCCCCCTGATGATAATATTTGCTTTATTTTTTCTCACAAAATCAGTTAATAAACCGGAAAATGACAGCACTTTAACATCCTCCAAATCCTTGATGGCCTCTTTTATCATATCTGCTCTTTCTTGGGCTGAAAACAAAGTTGATTTTTTAGAATCGACTGACACTGCTACTATTAATTTATCAACAATTTTTATGGTTCTTTCAATAATATTTAAATGGCCATTAGTAATTGGATCAAAACTACCTGGATAAATGGCAATTTTCATTTTTACCTCCTTAAATTTTTAGTCGATAGTATTAAAAGCTAGCGTATAGCGTACAGCGTTTAGCGTACAGTAATTCAGTATCGTGTATCGAGTATTGAGTATCGCGTAAAGATTCCGATATTTTTTTACTTTTTAATTTAGATTTATTTTTATTCTAACTACTTGATTCTAAATTTCTCACTATATACTATATATTAATTTATCTTCTGTCTTCTGTCTTCTTCTTTACTTAACTCTACGCTCTACGCTAAACGCTATCCGCTATTTCTTCTATTCACCTTTCTCTTACAATTTTAAAATTATCTATTAAATATTAACATAATCGTAAAAAGATAGATAGCACTCTCCGTATCTTCTTTGATTAAACAATCTCAAATTATTTAAATTTTCCATAACTTTTTCTTTTTTGTGATGTTGGGCAATCACCAAACCATTATGTCTCAATATAGGTAATTTCGCTATTTCTAATAAAGAAATGTTTACCAGTCCTATGCTGTAAGGGGGATCAAGAAAGATATAATCAAATAGATAATTTTTTTTGACTAATAATTTTAAACCGGAAAAAAAATCTATTTTGTAAACTATAGCATTTTGGCTGTTTCCAGTCTTTTCTAAATTTTCTTTTATAATTTTTATGCATTTTAGCTCTTTTTCGATAAATATTACTTCTCTTGCCCCCCTGCTTAAGGCTTCAATTCCTACTGCACCGGTACCTGCAAATAGATCTAAAAAGCTGGTTTCCTTGACAGATGTCCCCAAAATATCAAATAAAGCTTCCCTCACTTTTTCAGAAGTAGGACGAACAGATAAATCCTTGGGGGATTTTAATATATTACCTTTGTTCTTCC
>JAHIPR010000268.1 GCA_018903015.1 bacterium | reverse complement strand
CCGAAGAGTTAAAAACACAAAATGAGAGATTAAAATTAGCGAAAGCAAAATATGGAGAGGAAACAATTTCTCCTTTTAAGTTTTTAGATATATAGAATTAATTAATAATAGATTTTGGTATTTTAAAAACAACTACTAAAAAATAAATTTAAATAAAAGGAGGCGGAGAAATCCACCCCTTTCAAAAACTAACTGCTCATCTTTACTTTTGTCTCCATATCATATTACTTCTAATCATTTCGAAAAATATTCAAAAAAACTTTGGCAGCGTATACAATTTTGGTTGCTACTTAGTTCTTTATTAACACTTAATTCTTTTAGAAACTGATAAATAATAGCAGTATTGTGGAGAGTGTTGGCAACCTGAAAGGTTGTCCAAGCAATGAGGGTAATTCTGAAGGAGCTATCTACATTACGTCACTATCCACAACCAGTTCTTTTATAAAAAATTTAATCATTTTAGACCTAATTCTGCAACTTTTGGTATTGGAGATTACTACAGAAAATATAACGTTTTTTGCATAATGGATCTTCCTTAGCGTGTTGAACACGCTAATATAATAAAGTCTATTCTGCAACACTAATTAATATAAGCGTTTTAAGAGTATTTTATCAAAGAACAGCAACCATTTTTGTATACGCTGTGAAAACTTTAAATTATTTTTAAAAAAAAGAAGGATTTTTTGAGCACCGTGTGGTATATTAAAAATAGTTAATTGGGTCACCCAGTCACCCAATCACTTAGCGAAAAGAGGTAGATATGAAATTTAGAGAAATTACTCCTGTTCGTTTATATGAAAGCGTAATAGAACAGATTATGAATTTAATTAAAAAAAGCGAACTAAAACCCGGAGACAAACTTCCTCCGGAGAGAGAACTGGCTGAAAAATTATCTATAAGTAGGGGCTCTTTGCGAGAGGCTTTTAGGGTTTTAGAATCACGAGGCTTGATCAAAAGTAAACCCGGTGGAGGAAGATATCTTCGAGAGATAAGAAAAAATGGCTATAGTAATACAGAAAATATTATCTTAAGTTTAGAAAAATCTTCTATTTTATAGCTTTTAGAAGCGAGAGAGATTTTTGAGGTAAAAATTGCTGAGGTTGCTGCTCAGAAAGCCACTCCCGAAGATATAGAATTAATTGAAGAGGCTTTAAATAAAATAAATGAGGAAGAAGAACTAAAGCATGGCAAAGAAACGGAATCAGATACCGAATTCCATTTAGCAATAGCCAGAGCATCTCGTAACTTTGTTTTTGTAAATATAATAAAATTACACTTAGATCTGCTAAAAGAGACTAGAGGAAAGACCTGGAAAATAACAGGAAGACGAGAAAAACAATATCAAGAACACCAGGCAATATTGCAGGCTATTAAAGAACATGATGCTAAAAAAGCCGGAGAAACTATGCTGAAACATTTAAAGAATGTAAGAGAAGTTTTGGTGAAGATATAAAATTAGATCGAAAATTATATTAAGAATTGGAAAAAGTAGAACAAAGATTAGGATATTAAAAGAATATTATTTAGTAAAATTGAGGAGATATATATAATGAAAGAGATAAGAGTTCTATCACCCGTAGGGATGTTAGGATATGGTTTCCCAGTAGAATCTTTTCAGAAAGGTTTAGAAAAGAAACCTCATGTTATTGCTGCCGATGCGGGTTCCACGGATGCCGGTCCCCATAAATTAGGAGCAGGAGTGGGTATCGTAAGCAAAGAAGCAACCAAAAAAGACCTTACTTTAATGCTAACAGCCGGATGTGAGAATAAAATACCGGTTATTATTGGTTCTGCCGGAGGTTCCGGAGCCGAAGTTCATCTTAATTGGACCTCAGAAATAGTAAAAGAAATTGCCAAAGAGAAAAACCTACACTTTAAGATGGCCTTGATTCATGCCGAAGTTGAAAAGGATTATCTTAAAAAGAAGTTAGCTGAAGGGAAGATAAAACCTTTAGGCCCCGTCCCTGAATTAACTTCTAAAGATATAGAAGAAGCTACTCGAATTGTGGCGGTAATGGGTACACACTCTCATATAAAAGCCTTAGAGATGGGGGCAGAGGTTATTATTGCCGGTCGTTCCAATGACCCCGCTATGTTTGCTGCCTTACCCATTAAAGAGGGTTATGACCCGGGACTGGCTTTGCATATGGGAAAGATTTTAGAGTGTGGGGCTATGGCGTCCACCCCGGGGACCACCTCTGATTGCATGATGGCATATTTAAGAGAGGATTGTTTTATAGTAGAACCGACTAATCCCCTGCGAAAATGTATCCCCAGCACAGTAGCTGCCCACACTTTATATGAAAAATCGAGCCCCTTGCATATTATTGGCCCGGAAGGAGTAGTTGATGTTACCGGATGTAAATTCGAACAATATAGCGAAAGGGCAGTAAAAGTATCGGGCTCCAAACTAAGGAAGAGCGAAACTATTAATATAAAATTAGAAGGGGCAAGCAAAGTAGCTAATCGAACTATATGTATCGCCGGATTGAGAGACCCAATTATGATTAAACAGATTGATGAATGTGAAAAACATGTCCGTGACACTGTTCTTTCTTACTTTAATAATGTTTCTCCGGAAGATTACAGTTTAATCTTTCATATTTATGGAAAAAACGGAGTCATGGGAGAGTTAGAACCCCGAAAAGAGATTACTTCTCATGAACTTTGTCTGATCCTGGAAGTCGTGGCTAAAGAGCAGGAGATGGCCAATACTATTTGCGCCTTTGCTCGTTCCACTTTAATGCATTATTCTTATAAGGGGCGTATTGCTACTGCCGGTAATTTAGCTTTTCCCTATGCTCCTTCAGATATACCTACCGGAGCGGTGTATAAATTTAATATTCATCACTTAGTAGAAGTCGATGATCCCGATGAACTTTTTTCTATAGAAATAGTGGAACTTTAAAATAATAAGGAATTCAAAAAGGAGAATACAAAAATGACTAAAGAAGTTTCTATTATAGATTTAGCAAGCGTAATCAGAAGTAAAAATGCCGGTCCCTTTGAGTTGACCTTTGATATAATTTTTAAAGATAAAGAGACTTACGAAAAGGTTAAAAAAACCAAAATAATTACCAAAGAACTTATTGCCAAACTCTACCATGTTCCTATTGAAAAAGTTCTTTATTTTGTAGAATTTGACCCGGCTAATGCTATAAAGGCAACTATTGTAAGACCGGTGGATTCAGGAAGCATCGGAGAGACCGATGTTTATGGTGCCCAACAACACGCCCCTCTTTTAGATATCAAAATACCTTTTGAGGAATGAGGAGAATAAAATGAAAGAAGATCTATTAAAATTTATTCCGGAATTTAATTTAATCGAAGATTCAGATTTAAAGGAAAAGGTTTTGAAAGTCTGGGAAATTGCTCTTACTGCTGGGGGATGGAAAGTGAGTGACCTGCAAAGAATGCCTTTTACACTATTAATAGACCCCTGTCCTTGCAGTATAATCGAACATATTAGGGGAGTAGTAAATGTTTCGATAGGGGCTGCGAAAGCTCTTCAAAATGTCTATAAAGGCAAAGTGAAAATAAATGAAGATTATCTTATTGCCGGAGCATTGCTTCACGATATTGGAAAGTTAGTAGAATATAAAGAGGAGAATGGAAAATTTATTCAGAGTAATTTGGGAAGGCTGGTACGTCACCCTATCTCCGGAGTTGGCCTTTGTTACAGTCAGGGCATTCCGGAAGAAGTAATGCATATTATTGCCTCTCATTCCTGGGAAGGAGATCGTTCCAAGAGAACCCCGGAAGCCATTATTGTCCACCATGCTGATTTTACTAACTTCGAACAATTTAAATAGGACACAGATTACACAGATAAATCGGCGTAATCATATTATAATCAGAGTAATCTGTGCATAATTAATCAGCGTAATCATCTTCTAATCGCTGTAATCATATTAAGGAGGGTAAAGATGGGTAAAACCTTTGCAGAGAAGATATTAGCCCTTAAATCGGGCAAAAAAAGTGTAGTTACCGGAGAAATTGTAACCGTTTCCCCGGATATAGTAATGTCTCACGATAATACTGCCGCTATAGCTAAAAAATTCAAACAAATTGGAATTAATAAAGTAAAATATCCTGAAAAAATAGTAATACCTCTGGATCATTGTGTTCCAGCGGCAACAGAGAAATATGCTGCCAATCACAAAGAGATAAGAGAGTTTGTCCAGGAACAGAAAATTGAAAATTTTTATGATATTAATACCGGGGTCTGCCATCAGATTTTACCGGAAAAAGGTCATGTGCTTCCAGGAAGTCTAATTTTAGGAGCAGATTCCCATACTACTACTTACGGGGCATTTGGTGCCTTTTCAACTGGTATAGGGAGAAGTGAAGTAGCTTCCATCTGGGCTGCAGATGAAATCTGGCTTAGAGTTCCGGAGACCATCAAGATAAATATTGAGGGAGATATCCCTCCCGGAATATACCCCAAGGACATAATTCTCCACATTGTTGGAGATTTGGGTGCGGATGGAGCGCTGTATAGAGCAGTAGAATTTAGTGGAAAAGTAATTAGAAAAATGGATATTAGTGGCAGGATGACTTTATGTAATATGGCAGTAGAGATGGGAGCTAAAAATGGCTATGTGCAACCAGATGAAAAGACTATAGAGTGGCTTAGTTCGAGAACCAATAAGAAATATAGAGTAATAAAGTCAGATGCTGATGCTAAATTTGAGAAGATTATTAATTACGATATAAGTAAATTAGAACCTCAAATTGCCTGCCCCCATACTGTGGATAATGTAAGACCTGTCTCAAAGGTAGTAGGGACGAAGATTAATCAGGCATTGATTGGGACTTGCACCAACGGAAGGATAGAAGATTTAAAAATTGCCAGTGAAATTCTTAAAGGCAAGAGAATTTCCAATAAAGTAAGATTGCTTATTTTTCCGGCATCGATGGAGGTTTATACTGAAGCGATGGAATTAGGAATTCTTCGAGAATTAGTTAGAAGCGGGGCAGTGATAATGAATCCGGGATGTGGACCCTGTTTAGGTGCTCACGAAGGAGCCTTAGCCCCGGGAGAAGTTTGTTTGAGTACGGCTAATAGAAATTTTAAAGGGAGAATGGGGTGCAAGGAGGCAGAAATTTACCTTGCCAGTCCGGCAACTGTAGCGGTTTCTTCCCTCTATGGTGAGATTACTGATGTAAGGGGGAATTTAAAATGAGTATTAAAGGGAAAGTATGGAAATATGGTGATGATGTAAATACCGATGTTATCTTTCCGGGTAAATATACTTATACTATAACTGACCCCAAAGAGATGGCTCTTCATGCCTTAGAAGACCTTGATTCGAAGTTTGCTAAAGAAGTGAAAAAGGAAGATATTATTGTCGCGGGAAGGAACTTTGGCTGTGGTAGTTCTCGGGAACAAGCCGCAACCTGTCTTAAATATGCTGGTGTAGGGGTAATTGTGGCCAAGTCATTTTCCAGAATTTTTTTTAGAAATGCAATTAACCAGGGGCTTCCACTGGTTCAGTGTAAAGAAGCAGTAGAGAATATATCCTCAGGTGAGACAATCGCCATTGATTTTGAAAAAGGTGAATTATCTTGTAAAAAGGGAGTTTTTAAATTTCCTCCTTTACCGGAATCTGTTTTGGGTATTCTTAAAGACGGAGGGCTTATTCCTCATATTAAAAAAATATTGAAAATAGAGAAAGGAGAATAATTATGGCAAAATATAAGATAGCCTGGCTGCCAGGCGATGGAATAGGCAATGATGTGATGGAGGCTGCAAAGATTGTATTGGATGAATTAAAACTTGATGCGGAATATATTCATGGTGATGTGGGTTGGGAATTTTGGAAAAAAGAAGGGAACCCTTTACCTGATAGAACCATAAAAATTTTCAAAGAGACTGATTGTTGTCTTTTTGGGGCAATAACCTCTAAACCTAAAGAAGAAGCAGAAAAGGAACTTGCTTCCGAGCTTAAAGGAAAAGGCTATGTTTATTCGAGTCCTATTGTAAGATTGCGCCAGGAATTTAAGTTACACACTAATCTGAGACCGTGCAAGGCCTACAAAGGAAACCCGCTTAATTATAGAGATGATATAAATTTAGTAGTTTTTCGAGAGAATACCGAAGGGTTATATAGTGGAGTGGAATTTCATCCTCTACCCGGTGATTTAATGGAATCACTCTTAAAAAATCACCCCAAGATGAAAAGATTTAAAGATACTCCTTTAGAAGATATTGCTCTATCCTGCCGAATTTTTACCAGAAAAGCTTGCCAATCAATTGTTCGTCAAGCCTTCGAATATGCTAAAAAATTTAAAAGGAATTCAGTTACAATTGTGGAAAAACCTAATGTAATCAGAGAAACCAGTGGGCTGATGATAAGAGAAGCCCGCAAGATTGCTCAAGAATATCCCGGGATTGAATTGTGGGAAACTAATGTAGATGCGATGTGTATGTGGTTGGTTAAGAATCCTCAAAATTATAGTGTCCTGGTTTCTTCTAATATGTTCGGAGATATAGTTTCTGATCTCTGTGCTCAATTAATAGGTGGTTTAGGGTTTGCCTCCAGTGCCAATATCGGAGATGATTATGCCCTCTTTGAACCGACTCATGGTTCTGCCCCCAAGTACGCAGGACAATACAAAGTAAATCCCATGGCGATGCTTTTAACGGTTAAGTTAATGTTGGATTATTTAGAGGAAAAAGAATTAGCTCAAAGATTAGAGAATGCTATTGCCCGGGTTATTGAGGAAGGAAAAGTTAGAACCTATGATTTAGGTGGGACAGCTTCAACTTTAGATGTGGCTAGAGAAGTAGCCAGGAAAGTGGTCAGTAATGAGTAATTAGTAATGAGTAATAAGATGCGGGTTACAAGTTAATAGTTAAAGATCCAGAAGCCAGAATTCAGGAGCCAGAAGTAGGGGCGTATTGCATATGCCCTCATAGTTAACTAACTAACCAAATTAAAAGGAAGGAGAAAAATGGAGACTATAAGCCAAAGATGGGCTAAGTTTGCGCTGGAATTAAAGTATGAAAATATTCCTTCTGTAGCTTTAAAGGAAGCTAAACGATTTCTTTTAGATAGTGTAGGTTGTGCTTTTTCTGCTCTCGATAATAAAGATACCAAAGCAGCTTATAATTACATTCGAGATTTAGGGGGAAAAGAACAGGCTACTATTATTGGCTGGGGAGAAAAAACTAATTTACCACTTGCTACCTTGATGAATTCCTTACTAATTAGAGCATTAGATTATAATGATATCTACTGGGAACAGGACCCCTCTCATCCTTCAGATATTAGTCCTGCCGTGCTCAGTACCGGAGAATTTATGAAGAAAAATGGGAAAGAGGTACTGGTTGGGATAATAATTGCCTATGAATTAGAGATGCGTTTATGCCTGGCTGCTTTTCCGGGAGTTCGGGAGATAGGCTGGCATCATGCAACCTTAACTCAATTTGTAAGCCCGGTAGTGGCTGGAAAGATGTTGGGCTTAAGTGAAAAGGAGATAGTTGCTGCCATAGGTATTAGTGGTTCTTCTCATTTAACTTTAGGGGGAGTAGTAGCTGGGCACCTCACTAATATGAAAAATGCTGCCGATTCCTTCGCAGTTGAAGCAGGAGTGCGGGCTGCCTTACTGGCCAGTAAAGGATTTACCGGCCCGGTTGAAGTATTTGAAGGTAAAGAAGGATTGTTTGAGGTGTTGGATAAAGTAAAATGGAATAAGGATGTTTTAACCAAAGGATTGGGAGAGGAATTTTTAATTAATCAATGTGGCTATAAAGCATTTCCTACCGAAGCTCTAACTCATCAACCGATTACCGCTGCCATAGAAGTAATGAAAGAAAACAATCTTGATCCTAAAGAAATAAAAGAAGTTTTAGTAGAGACTACGACTCGGGGAGCGGATATTCTATCTGATCCCAGTAAATATAAACCAACTACTAAAGAGACAGCTGACCATTCTCTCCCTTATTGCATAGCGGTGGCAGTTGCTAAAGGAAATGTTCTGCCTTCTGATTTTAAAGAAGATGCTTTACGAGACCCCTTTGTCTGGGCATTGCTCGATAAAATTAAGGTGGTGGCAAATCCTGAAATTGACGATCTATTTCCCAAAGTAAAACGAGCTATTGTTACTATTAAAACTTCAAAAGGGGAATTTAAAAAACAGGAAGATTTTGCTAAAGGCCAACCGGAGCGGCTTTTAAGCGAAGAAGAACTCATCTCTAAGTTTAAAGCTAACTCGGAGAAAAAGATTTCTTCTTCCAGAATGGAGAACATTATTAAAACTACTCAAGAATTAGAGAATATCAATGAAATCGGAAAATATATGGAACTTTTGGTAAGTGATAAATAAAAAGAGTAATTTTAGAATAATTTTG
>JAHIPR010000267.1 GCA_018903015.1 bacterium | reverse complement strand
ATTAATTTTACCTACTTCTTTGCTTGGTGTAAAAAGATATTTAAGTTCCGGATTAATTAAAGGAGTCGGAACGGTAACTGCAGATAGGATAGTAAAACAGTTTGGCAATAAAACTTTGGAAGTTCTGGAGAACGACCTCCAGAGGTTAACTGAAGTGGAGGGTATTGCTGAAAAAAGAGTGGAGATGATCAGTAAATCCTGGGAAGAACATAAAGAAATTAAAAGAGTGATGATATTTTTACAATCTTATCAGATTACTACCGGATACGCAGTTAAGATTTATAAAACATATGGGAATAAAGCTATCGAAAAATTAAGGGAAAATCCCTACAGATTGGTAGATGATGTTTCTGGGATCGGGTTTAAAATTGCGGATAGGATTGCGCAAAATATGGGCATAGAGGCTACCTCTCCGGCCCGAATAAAAGCAGGGATTAAATATATTTTAAACGAATTGGCCAACCAGGGGCATTGTTATGCTCTCAACGATGAGATAATTAAGGGGGGAAGTGAATTATTAGAGGTTGAAGAATCATTATTTGAAAAAGCTTTAAATGTTTTAAGAAATAACCGGGAGGTTATAGTAGAAGAAGATAGAGTCTGGTTACCTCTTTATTATTTTGCTGAATTAGGGGTAAGTAAAAAATTAATTGAATTATTGAAGTTTCCTCAGCAGTTGATCAATATAAATGTGCAAAAGAAAATAAAATATTTGGAAAAAGAGTATCGTTTTTCTTTTGCTGAAGAGCAAAAAGATGCCATTAATAAAGTCCTTCTGAACCGGGTATTAGTATTAACCGGTGGTCCCGGAACGGGTAAAACCACTACTACCTTGGGCTTAATTGAACTTTTCGAGGAACTAAAGTTAAAAATAGTCTTAGCAGCACCTACGGGCAGAGCGGCGAAAAAGATAAGTGAGACTACCGGCAGAAAGGCTAAAACTATTCATAGGTTGTTAGAGTATAGTCCCAAGAGCGGAAATTTTACCAAAAATTCTGAAAACCCCATTAAAACTGATGTAATAATTTTGGACGAGGTTTCCATGATAGATATTCTATTAATGAACAGTCTTTTAAAAGCAGTTTCTCCCGGAACCACTTTAATTTTAATTGGTGATGTGGATCAGCTGCCTTCTGTTGGTCCGGGAAATATCTTAAAAGATATTATCGATTCTGAAACTATTCCGGTGGTGAGATTAACCAGGATATTTAGACAGGACCAAAGGAGCTTAATCATTGTAAATGCCCATCGAGTTAATGAGGGGAAATACCCTGTGCTTAAAGGAGAGAGAGAAAGGGATTTTTATTTTATGGAAGAAGAAGACCCCCAGGTTGCTGCTCAAGAAATAATTAACTTATGCACTGTCCGCCTCCCCTCAAAATATAAAATAGACCCGGTAGATGACATCCAGGTCCTTTCTCCTATGTATAAAGGAGAAGTGGGTGCAGATAATTTAAATCACTGCTTGCGAGAGGCATTAAATTCTAAAGGGAAACAGATTAAATATGGAAATCACTCTTTTAGGGTAAATGATAAGGTTATGCAAATTAAAAATAATTATGATAAAGAGGTCTTTAATGGAGATATGGGGAGGATTAAAAATATAGACACTGAGGAACATATCTTAGAGGTAAATTTTTACGGTAAAAAAGTTTGCTATGATTTTTCTGAATTAAATGAGCTGGTATTAGCCTATGCTATTACAGTTCATAAAAGTCAGGGCAGTGAATATCGAATAGTTATTATCCCGGTAATGACTCAACATTATTTACTCCTTCAAAGAAATTTATTATATACTGGAATTACTCGGGCAAAAGAAATGGTGATATTGGTCGGGAGCAAAAAGGCTTTATGGATTGCCATTAAAAATAATAAAACCTTTCATAGGAACACTTCACTGAAAGAAAGATTAAAAAATGAGTAGAAACAATAAAAAGTAAGACAAGGAGAAAATACTATGATAAATGAAGAGATTATGAAATCATTAGCCATTAAGACCAAATCAAAGATTGTTCTTTTAGTTGCTGATGGGATTGGTGATTTACCTTCAGAGAATAATAAAACAGTATTAGAAAGAGCTTTTATTCCTAATCTGGATAAATTAGCTTCTAAATCTGTCTGTGGGTTAACCGATCCAATTTCTTGCGGCATTACACCAGGGAGCGGCCCTGCCCATCTTTCTCTGTTTGGTTATGACCCGATTAAGTATCAAATTGGGAGAGGAGTTTTAGAAGCCTTGGGCATAGGGGTGGAGCTTACCTCTCGTGATTTAGCCTGTCGGGGAAATTTCGCTACTTTAGATAAAGAAGGAATAATAACTGACCGTCGGGCTGGAAGAATAGCTACAGAATTAAATGAAAAACTATGCAAGCTTATGCAAGATAAAATTAATCAGATAGGAGAGGTTAAAACAATAATTAAACCGGGCAAAGAACATCGTCTTGTGGTAATATTTAGAGGAGATGGATTAGAGGACGCTCTTTCTGATGCCGACCCCCAAAAAGTGGGAGAAAAGATAAAATTTGCCGAACCTTTGGATTCCAAAGCAAAAAAATCTGTAGAAACAGTCAATGAATTTATAAAACAAGCAACCGAAGTACTAAAAGCACATCATCCTGCCAATACAGTATTGTTAAGGGGATTTGCCAAATACCCCGGGCTGCCAACAATGAAGGAGTTATTTAAATTGACCCCGGCAGCTATAGCAACCTACCCCATGTATAAAGGATTAGCTAAATTGGTGGGTATGGATATATTGGAAACAGGAGAATCGTTGAGCGACGAATTTAAAACCCTGCAAGATAATTTTAGTAGATATGATTTCTTTTATCTTCATATAAAAAAGACTGATAGTTATGGAGAAGACGGAAATTTTGAGCAAAAGGTTAAAGTAATTGAAGAGGTAGATAAATATATTCCTGAGGTGCTGGCCTTAAAATCGGATGTCCTGGTGGTTACCGGTGACCATTCTACACCTGCTTTAATGAAAGGACATAGTTGGCACCCTAATCCATTTATGTTATTTTCTAAATATATCAGGGTAGATGAAGCGGAACAATTTAATGAAAAAGAATGTGTTAAGGGAGGACTGGGAAGATTTTCGGCAGTAGATGTTCTTCCTTTAATGATGGCCAATGCCTTAAAATTGCAGAAATTTGGGGCTTAATCAGAGAGAAGATTAAAGAACAAATGAATAATTTAGAAACTTTATTTATTCCGGAAGAGATAAAAAATAAAGAATTAGCTGGTAAATTGGTAGTAGTCATTGATGTTTTAAGAGCTTCCAGCACGATAGTAACTGCTTTGGCTAACGGATGTAATGGTTTTATTCCCATTTTATCTCCGGAACAGGCTAAAGAAGAAGCTCAGCAATTTGAAAAAGAAAGGGTATTATTAGGAGGAGAAAGAGAAGGAAAAAAGATAGAGAGTTTCGATTTAGGTAATTCACCAAGGGAATATAAGAGAGAAGTAGTGAAAGATAAAACAATTATCTTTTCAACCACCAATGGAGTAAAAACATTAGAAATGGTTAAAGATGCCCGCAGGATAATTATTGGAAGTTTTTTGAATTTACAAGCAGTCTGTAATTATTGCACTAATTACCAGGGAGATATTTTAATAATCTGCGCGGGAAAGGAGGGCCAATTTTCTTTAGAAGATGCTGCTTGTGCCGGTATGATAATTAATTCTTTAAGGGATGTTTTTCCTGGTGGCCATCAGGAAGTAGATGCTAATTTAACAGCTCAACTACTCTATGGAAAGTTTGGTAACAATATTTTGGAGATATTACGAAAATCTCAACATGGTCGATATTTGGAGAGTATCGGCTTGGGTAAAGATTTAAAATTCTGTTCCCAATTGGATTTTTTTCCTATTGTTCCCATTTTTAGAGATGGGATAATATCCATTAAAAAGCTTAATAAAGAAAGGAAAGATTAGCTATGAAAAAGAAATTAATGATGATTCCCGGACCCACACCCGTTGATCAATCTATCTTGGATGCATTGAGTAAAGAAACAGTTTCCCATTTAGACCCTGAATTGGTGAAAACCTTAAAAGAAACTTTAAAGAATCTAAAGACTGTTGTTATGACTGAAAAAGGTCAGCCTTTTATAATACCCGGAACTGGAACTTTGGGTATGGAGGTCGCTATAGTTAACTCTCTAAAAAAAGGTGAGCGTTTATTAGTAATATCTCACGGTTTCTTCGGGGATAGATTTGCAGAAATAGCTCGGGGTTACGGTATAGAGGTTGAAGTTTTAGCTTCCGAGTGGGGTAAGATTGTGGAAGTTGAAAAAATAGCCCAGAAACTAAAAGAGAAAAGTTTTTCTGCCATAACAGTGACTCATGTAGATACTTCTACTGGAGTTTGTGCTCCTTTAGAAGAGGTAGCAGAGGTTATAAAAAGATTCCCTGAAACCTTATTTATTGTAGACGCAGTTTGTGCTACCGGAGGAATTGAAGAACGTATGGATGATTGGGGGATTGACATTCTTTTTACTGGTAACCAGAAAGCAATCGGTGTCCCTCCGGGATTAGCTAATTTAGTATTTAGTAAAAAGGCTTTAGAGAGAAGAAATGTATTAGGAAATATTTCTTCTTATTATATGGACATTAATCGATGGCTGCCTATTATGCGCGAACCGGGTAGTGGATATTTTTCTACTCATGCCATAAACATGGTCAATGCCCTTCATCAAGGTCTTAAAATTATATTGGAAGAGGGTTTGGAAGAGAGATTTAGACGACATAGAAGATTTGCTCTGGCTTTCCATGCAGGATTAGAAAAAATAGGATTTAAACTACTTCCTTCAAAAGAAATAAGGGCTAATACTGTATCAACCGTGCTATATCCTTCGGGAATTGAAGATTTAGCTTTTAGAGAAAAATTGTATGAGAATGGCATTCTGGTTTCTTCTGGCAAAGGAGTGTTAGCGGGTAAGCTTTTCCGCCTGGGGCATATGGGCAACATAACCGAAAATGAGGTGGTTGCAGCAATGAGTATCATCGAAAAAACCTTATCCGAATTTAATTACGATTTTAAACTGGGTTCAGGGATAGGAGCTACTGAAGAAATATTGTTTAAAGAATAGATATTTTTAAAGTTGGGTGATGGTTTGGGAAGAAAAATATTTTTTTGGATACTGTTGATTGTTTATTCTGTGGTAGTTTTTATTTTTTCTTCCCGGCCGGAAGTTGGGGTAGAACAATATTTTTATGGCCAGGACAAAGTAATGCACTTCGTTGTTTACGGTATTCATACTTTTCTTTGCCTGTTAACTTTATGTGATAAGGTACTGTCATTAAAATTCATACAATATTCCTTGGCCTTAATTTTATCTGTTTCTTATGGAATATTTAACGAAATTTACCAGTATTTTATTCCGGAAAGGGAATTTTCTTTTGGAGATATTTTAGCCAATGGCCT
>JAHIPR010000266.1 GCA_018903015.1 bacterium | reverse complement strand
TTTATTAAGATTAATGTGGACTTTTAATAAATTCGATGATATCTACTTACTAACCAGTGGAGCTGCAGGGACTAAAGTACTACCTGTGCTTACTTATGAGTTTAGTTTTGGCATGCTTAATTTTGGTTTAGGTTCAGCTACTTCTATGTTCTTATTTATTATTCTCGGTATTTTTATGCTATTTTATGTAAAATATGCCTTGGAGTGGTAACTACTATTTAAAGGTTAAAATTTTACAAAGGATTAGGAGTAAATTAAGATGGAGAAAAGAAAAATATCTTTAGGGAAGATTGTAGTTTTTGGCAGCATAATTTTATTTTTAATTGTTATTCTTTTCCCTTTTTATTGGATGATAATTTCATCTATGAAGGGATTTTCTGAATTATTTGCCTATCCTCCCAGGTTTTTACCAGATAGTTTTAATTTAAGAGCTTATTGGCGGGTGTTATTTGAAGAAGGATTTACTCTGTATCTCAAAAATAGTTTTTATGTAGCCTTACTTACAGCTATATTGAATTTAATATTGGCATGCTTGGGAGCTTACGCTATAGCTCGATTAAGATTTAAAGGTAAAGCCATGATGATGAGGTCTATCCTTTTAGTATATATGTTTCCTGGAATATTACTAATAATTCCCTTATTTGCTATGTTAGCAAAAGTAGGATTTATAGATAATTTAAATGGATTAATACTTACTTATTTGGCTCAAACTTTGCCCGTTTCCCTTTATATGTTAGCAGCTTATTTTAGGACTGTTCCTGAGGAAATTGAAGAAGCAGGATTAGTAGATGGCTGTAACAGGTTGGAAGTTATAACTAAAATAACCCTGCCTCTCTCTGTGCCCGCCATGGCTTCAGTGGGAATTTATACTTTTATGATAGCCTGGAATGAATTTTTATATGCGTTAGTTTTTTTATACGATTCTGATAAATTTACTATGCCTTTGGGATTGGTAAGGCTTTATTCTTCTTATCATACTTCCTGGGACCTGGTAATGGCTGCTTCGGTAATAATTACTGTTCCTATAATTGTCTTGTTTTTAGCCTTTGAAAAGTACTTAGAACAAGGTTTAGTTGCAGGTGGAGTGAAAGGTTAAAGATTTACTTACTACCTATTTTCCTCCCCGGGATAACCAGAAAAAAATAGGGCTATTAATAGTAACCATGTTACTCTTCAACTCTTGCTTAATAAACTAGATAGAATCAATTGGAAATTGAGAACTGAAAACCAAAAACTATAAAAGAGGAGTATTTAATATGAAAGCAATAATTTTAGCAGGAGGATACGCCAAGAGACTCTGGCCCTTAACCAAAAACAAACCCAAACAACTGCTTTTGGTAGGGGGAAGGCCAATGATTGAATATATTATGGAGAAATTAGAGACTCAAAAGGAGATAGATCAGATTATAATATCTACCAATGAAAAATTTGAAGATAATTTTAAGCAATGGCTATCAGAATATAAATCAACTAAAGATATTTCTTTGGTCATTGAGCCAACTTTATCAGAAAAAAATAAATTTGGGTCGGTAGGAGCATTGGGATATTTAATAAAGAAAAAAAGTATTGATGAAGAATTAATGATCATCGGAGGGGATAATCTTTTTGGATTTGCTTTAAGAGATTTGATTAATTATTATAGAGAAAAAAAGGGAGATGTAGTTGCCTTATATGATCTAAAATCTATTCAGAAAGCTCAACATTATGGAGTAGCAAAGGTCGATGAGGAAATGAGGATAATAGAGTTTGTAGAAAAACCTAAAAACCCTCCTTCTACACTGGTTTCCACCGCCTGCTATATATTATCTTCAGAAGGAGCAAAAAGTATTTTAACTTATTTAGACAAAGGAGAAAACCCTGATGCCATAGGATTTTTTATAAAATGGTTAATCCAGAGAGAAAAAGTTTTCGGATTTGTGTTTTCAGGTAGATGGTTTGATATAGGTTCTTTAGAATCAATTAAAGAAGCAGATTTAATATATAGTAAAAATAAGGGGGAAGATTTGTAATGAAAGATAAAGTAAATATAGTAGCAGGTATTTGTACTAAGAATGTTGAAGATACCATCGAGGGAGTAATTAAAGTTGTTGACCAGGGTCTGAATGACTATTTTCCGGAGAAGAAAAGTTTAATCGTAGTATCAGATGGTTTTTCTAAAGACCACACCAAAGAGAGGGCCAATAAAACTGCAACCAGAACACAGAAGTTGGTACTGGATCAAGTTGGGAAAATCGGAAAGGGGAATGGAGTAAAAACCATATTTATTAAAGCAGAAGAAGTAGGAGCAGAGGCAGTAGCTTTAGTAGATGGTGATCTTACCAGTATAACTCCGGAATGGTTAAAATATCTGATTCAACCCATATTAAAAGAATATGATCTGGTTGCTCCCTTTTATGTAAGACATAAATATGATGGGGTAATTACCAATCATCTGGCTTATCCTCTGACTCGAGCACTTTACGGAATTTCTATCAGACAGCCCATTGGTGGAGAATATGGTCTATCCGCTAAAATGGTGAAAATGGTTTTGGTTCACCCGCTTTTCCCAGCTGAATTTGGAATAGACATATTTATTACTACAGTTGCTGCTTGCGAAGATATGAAGATGATAGAAGCGAAACTAGGGATAAAGAGTCATGATTCCACTAAAGATTATAAAGATCCTAAGGTGCTATTAGTTCCTATGTTTAATCAGGTAACAGGAAGCATTTTGGATTTAACCATTTTTTATAAAGATTTTTCCAAAAGGAAAGTGGCAGATAAAAGCGTAGAGAGGATTGGAATAAAAGAAGTAGAAACACCCAAAGAAGTGGTTATGGATATACCAGGATATATAAATGATTTTAAATCTGGATATAAAGAGACAATAAAGGAAAAGAATTTTTTCTTTCCAGCAGAGATAATGTCTTCTTTAGATAAAATATCTAAAAGTTTTGGTGTGGAAGACTTTAATTTTCCTATAGATTTATGGGCTAAAATAGTATATTATAGTTTAAATTATTATGAACAGAAAAGAGATAGAAAAGAAGATATTTTAGAGATATTAAGAATTTTATGGCAGGGGCGCTTAGCCAGTTTTGCCATTGAAACAAAAGATTTGGATGTGGAACAGTCAGAAGAAGTAATTCAACAACAAGTAGAAGCTTTTAAGGAATACAAAGAAAAAATATGGCAATGATGAAAAGGTAGTACATATAATGGTAGAAAAAAAAGGTATAGAAAAAAAATATTCTATTGGCGTTGATTTAGGAGGAACGAATATTGTCAGTGCAATAGTGAATTACCAGGGGAAGATAGTAAACCGTCTAAAAGTTCCAACTTTAGCTGAAAGAGGTAAAGAAGCTACCATTGAAAGAATAATAGAGACCATCCACAAAAATATTGTTCAATCCACCATAGCTCCTGGCGATATAATAGGAATAGGGATTGGAGCCCCAGGTCCTCTTGATATTAAAAAAGGAATCATCAATTTTGCTCCCAATCTTCCCGGATGGAGAGATGTTCCTTTACAGAAAATATTGGAAGATGAATTTAATATGAAAATTGTTTTAGAAAATGATGCTAATGCAGCTGCCTGGGGGGAAAGGTGTTTTGGAGCAGGCCAAGGTGTAAATAATTTAGTATGTTTTACCCTGGGGACCGGAATCGGCGGTGGAATAATTATTGACGGAAAGATATACCATGGTAATAATTGTGGTGCAGCAGAGTTAGGACATATGACTGTAAATAAAGATGGCCCCCGTTGCAATTGTGGTAACTATGGGTGTTTGGA
>JAHIPR010000037.1 GCA_018903015.1 bacterium | reverse complement strand
TATGATAATCTTTATTGTCCTTTTTATCATAGCTTCAGTTTATATCCGAATAACCCATGGGTTGAAAGGAGCATATGAATAAACATGAAAAACAAAAATAAACAAAGTAATATTTATCGGTTTTTTATATCGCCAAGTCGTGGTGATAGCCCATTTAAAAGGATGGTTATTCACTTAACTTTAATAGTTGCTTGTGCTATTGCGGTCTACCCTGTATTGCGTATTATCAGTGTATCACTTCGTCCAGGTGACCGTTTACTTTCTACCTCCCTGGCTATTATCCCAAAGGATGCTTCACTTTACAGTTATTACAGAATTATTTTTGAAAAACCCTTTTTGTTGTGGCTTTGGAATAGCTTGGCTATAACCATAACCACAGCTTTTATTGGCCTTATTTTAGCTTCTACTTCGGCTTATGCCTTTTCCCGCTGGAAATTTCCTGGCCGGGTCCCTGGCTTATTTTTCTTGCTTACTACCCAGATGATTCCGGCAGCTATGTTAATTGTACCCATCTATATCCTTGCGGTAAGGTTTCAGCTTATTAATTCCTATCGAGGATTAGCACTGGCTTATTCGGTTAGTTCAGTGCCCTTTAGTATCTGGATCTTGAAAGGATATTATGACACTATCCCCCGGGAGTTAGAAGAGGCGGCCAAGATAGATGGTGCCTCCCAGATGGGGACATTCTTTCGTATCATCCTGCCCCTTTCTACCCCGGCTTTAGCCATCGTCTTTTTATTTAATTTTATGATGGCCTGGAATGATTGGATGATGGCGCGAATTATGTTACAGAGAGAGAACATGTTTACCTGGCCCTTGGGCATATGGACTTTTGCGGGGCAATTCAGAGTGGAGTGGGGTTCTTTTGCTGCTGCTTCTATCTTAGTGGCAGTCCCGGTTATGGCTCTCTTTCTTTATTCCTCAAAATGGCTTATTTCTGGCCTAACCTTGGGGTCGGTGAAGGGATAATATTTTTCTGATTGCTTAAGGAGAAATAATAAATGAAAAAACTCCTATAAAATCAAGACCAGACGGTTATGAAAAACACTGTGTTGTGTACACCGGAACACATGATAATGATACATTACTGGCATGCTACAGAGGGTTAAAAGAATCAAAAAATACGAGGGTATTAAAAATATTAGAAAAATACCATGGCATAAATAATAGTATGAACGAAAAAAGGTTTGTTGGGCACTAATTGAAGTAGTTTACAAAACAAAGGCAAATTTGGTAATATTACCGCTTCAAGATATTTTAGGCCTTGGTAACCAAGCGAGGATGAATTACCCGGGAACGGTTGGCGGTAATTGGCTATGGCGATACAAAAAGGGAGATATTACAGAAGAAATACAAGAGAGGCTAGCTATTCTATCCCAAAAATACCATCGTTAAAAATTGCTAAAAGGTTTTTATTGTATGTCCCCTCCCCACCCCTTCTTTATAGTAGTATTAAGTATTATTAAGTAAGTATTAAGGGGTCTTGCAATATAACAAAGTTAGGGAAGGTGTGCCAAGTTAATAATTCGGTAACTTTTAGCGGAAGACCTATAGGATATGAGGAGTTTCTTAACCGGATGGTTGAAACTTTATATATTAATATATAGAGACGATTTAATTAGATAATAATGAGGATGAAAAAGGAAATGAATAATGGATAAAAAATTAAAACAATTAATACAGACCGGTGAAGGTTACCATCTTGAATTTAAAGAATCTCTTGATAAATCTCTCATTGAAGAAGTGTGTGCTTTTGCTAATTCTTCCGGAGGGAAAGTGTTGTTGGGCGTTTCTGATGATGGGGAGATTAAAGGTGTCAAAACAGATAATAATATCCTTTCAAGAATACAGGATGTGGTGAATCGACTTGAGCCAAAATTAAATATAAAAATATCAGTATCGGATAGTATTATTATCGTCGATGTGCCTCAAGGGAAAGAAAAACCGTATGGATGTTCAAAGGGATTTTTTATCCGAATTGGACCGAACAGCCAAAAGTTAACTCGAAACGAGATTGTCTCTTTTTTTCAGAAAGAAGGCAGGATTCGTTTTGATGAATTGGAGAACAGTAAAGCTAATTTTAAAAGGGATTTTGACAAAGAAGCATTTATAAAATTTATTGAACTATCAAGTATAACACCGGCAATTGATCATAAATTCCTACTTGAAAATCTTGACTGTATGCTAGAAAACGGCAAAATGACCAATGCAGGTGTGTTGTTCTTTGCAAGATCTACAGAGTTTTTATTGTTGCAAGCCAAGGTTGTTTGTGTTCTATATAAAGGGACGGAGAAATTAAATATTCTGGATAAGAAAGATTTTTATGGAAATATTATTCAAAATATTGAAGATGCAATAATGTTTGTCAAAAGGCATACCAATATTGAATACAAGATTGAAAATTTACGACGGGAGGAAATTCCTGAGATACCGGATATAGCACTCAGGGAAGCTATTGTTAATGCACTTTGTCATCGGGATTATTTTGAAAAAGGTGCCAATGTGATGATTGAAATCTTCGATGACCGGGTGGAAATATCCAATCCAGGTGGCCTGCCTTCTGGGCTTGATGCTAAAGAATTTGGCACAAAAAGTGTGGTAAGAAATCCGGTTATTGCTTCACTATTAAATAGAGCAGATTATATTGAACAAATTGGGACCGGAATAAACAGAATTAAAAATTCTGTTAAAGAACACGGTCAAGGGAATGTGGAATTTTATTATAATAATTTCTTTACCGTGACTTTTACAAGAACCAAAAAGGTCGGAGAAAAGGTCGGAAATAGGGTCGGAGAAAAGGTCGGGGAAAGCCTGACTAAAAATCAAAGGCTGATAATAAGAAGTATGACAGAAAATCCAAATATATCGGCGAAGGATCTTTCAGATATTATCGGTATTTCTCAGAGAAAAATCGAAGAGAATATTTCAAAATTAAAGAAAAAAGAATTGATAAAAAGAAGTGGCTCTCCAAAAGGTGGTCATTGGGAGGTAATTGATAAAGAATAATAATTTATTCTTAAAATGATAAAAAAGAGATTATGTTATCATATTTTGGAAAGGTTAAGGACTTTACTTTTTGTCTTGCAAGTAAATGCGGTAGTACAAAAGAAGACTATCCCCCCTTTTTTTTGTTCCCTGAAACCCTTTATTTACAAGGGTTTCAGACCCCCTTCAGGAATGCCCCAAAAACGCACGTAGAGTGCCTTTAAACGTGCTTCAATTTTTGAAAAATTGGCAATTACGACCCCCATTTTTGGCCTATTTTTACCTCCCACAAATTACGAAACCCTTATAAATAGCCACTTTCAGTTTTTAAAGGAGTGAAATTTTAGGCAAAAAAGTGCGATTTTTGAGGGGCAAAGTACCTATTTTTTAAAATTATGCGAATAAAGGCACTTAGAGTGGTTTTTTTCCTGAGACCCTTATTATATAAGGCTTTCAGGAAGGCCTTTTTCTACAGTAAAAGGGAAAAAAGAGGAACAGGGAAACTGATTTTTAGCTAAATAAGGAAGATAAACATATATAGAATTAGAGGATTATCAGTTTTTAAAGGGGAAAATAGTAAGGCTCTGAAACGTAGAAAATATAAGGGTTTCTGCGTTTTTTTGTTATATAGAATGTTATTAGTGCTTCTAAAATAGGAAGAAAATAAGGCAAAAAAGGGCCAAAAGTTGTATTTTAAGGAGGCTTAAAGCCTTGCAAAATAAGGGTTTCAACGAAATATTGTCATAGAAGCGTTTTTTGAGGTTGGTTAAGGTGATTGTTCATATTTTTTAAAATAGGCGCTTAAAATAGCTTATTTTAGATGTGGGTGAAAAGCCTTATTTTATAAGGGGTTGAGTGAGGTTTTGTGGCGTAAATTCGGTTCCTTGTTAGTTACCCGGAGAAATACTGGGAGAAGAATTAGCTTAGCTTAAATATTTCTTTCAGTTCCTGGTTGGAGAGTTCACTGAGCCATTTTTCACCGGTAGAAACAGTTAACTCAGCCAATTCTTTTTTGGCGCTGATCATTTCATCAATTTTTTCTTCGAATGTACCGATAGTAATAAGCCGGCGTACAACTACCTTCCTGCTTTGGCCGATACGGTAAGTTCGGTCGGTTGCCTGTGCTTCTACGGCAGGGTTCCACCAGAGGTCGTAGTGGATGACGTTGGTTGCGGCGGTCAGGTTAAGGCCAGTGCCTCCTGCTTTCAGTGAGATAATCATAATCGGGGAGACATTACCGTTTTGGAAATCCTCAATCATAATTTCCCGCTTTTTCCGGGTGAGGCTGCCGTGAAAAAAGAG
>JAHIPR010000265.1 GCA_018903015.1 bacterium | reverse complement strand
GGCCCACTTTATCGCTACCTTTATTGGGTCATCAGAAAATATCTCCGTATCAGAAAATCGACCTTCTCTGAGTCGAACACATTTACCTTCTTTAATATCTATCGCTGGAATAATTAACATTTAACTTAACTCTCCAAAATTCTTTAATATTTTTAAGCCTTGCCTACTGCTCTTTTCGGGATGAAATTGGACCCCGTATAAATTGTCTCTCCAGATGGAAGAAGGAAAGAACAAGCCATAATCAGTTGTAGAATATATTATCTTTGGATTGTCCACTTCACAATAGTAAGAATGAACAAAATAAAAATAAGATTCATCTAAAATGTCTTTAAAGATGAGATTTATCTTTCTATTAAAATTATGAGTAAACTTTATTTTATTCCACCCCAGGTGAGGACATTTTACCGAAGCAGGAAACCTTTTCACTCTACCTGGTATAATATTCAAACCGTCAAAAAGCCCGCCTTCTTCACTAAAAGTAAACAATAATTGCATCCCCAAACAGATACCCAGGAAGGGTTTACCTGCCTTTATAGCATCAATTAATTCCTTATCTATTTTTTTGTCTTTTAAGAATTTAATAGCATCCCTAAAAGCTCCTACTCCAGGAAGAACTATAGCAGCAGCCTTCTTAATCAGGTTTGGGTTATCAGTTATTACCGTTTTATATCCGACTTTAGCAAAGGCATTTTGCACACTCTTTAAATTTCCCATCCCGTAATCTACTATCACCATCATTCTCATTATTCTCCTAACCTTATTAATCAATAATCCCTTTAGTAGAAAAGACATTATCTAACCGGTCATCTTTCCTGGTTGCCTCATCTAAGACTCGTCCAAAAGCCTTGAATATCGCCTCGATGATGTGATGGGAATTTTTCCCATAAAGCAAATTTATATGCAGAGTTATTCCGGCATGAAAAGATAGCCCCCTAAAAAACTCCTCTACCAAATTAACTTCAAAAGAACCCACTCTTTCCTGCTCGAATTGAACTTTATAGATTAATTGTCCTCTCCCGCTTAAATCTAAAGCTACCTGAACCAATGACTCATCCATCGGTAAAATAGTAAATCCATATCTTTTTATCCCTTTTTTATCTTGTAGGGCCTTCTTAATGGCCTCACCCAGGCATATTCCTATATCTTCTACGGTATGATGATAATCTACTTCAAGATCCCCCTGGGCTTTTACCTCCAGGTCAAAAAAACCATGCTGGGAAAATAGGGTAAGCATATGATTTAAAAAATAAATTTCTGTTTGTAAATTATTTATCCCCTTGCCATCTAAATCCACCTTCACTTCTATTTCAGTCTCCAAACTTTTTCTTTTATATTCACCTTTTCTTTCCTTCAAGATTATCGACACCTGCCTTTCCACTATTGTCCATTATTTTTAACTCTTTCTAAATAATATAAGATAGAATTAACATCTTGGGTTAATAAATCCACACCTTCATTAAGATAAAACTTTACTGACTTGCTTCCTAAATCAAATCCCTCTCCTAATACTATTGCCGACAAAAACTTTGTTACTCTCTCTCCTTTGTTGATATTTTTTACAGTAATTAGATCATCCCAAGTATCACCTACATAGATCCCCAATTTAGTTTTTAAACTTTCAGCTATTTTTTTTAATCCCTGAGAATGAGGTTTTCCCACTCCATCATCAGCTGTGACTATCTTTTCTTTAGAAATAATATCATCCCAACCCAATCTTTCCAAAGCTATTCGAGCTTCTCTTTTGGTTCTGCCGGTTAAGATACCGAGAGAATAATTTTGTAAAAAATCTTTCTTCTTTTTATCTATAATTATTCTTTCCTGTTTTATCAGCCCATCCTTCTTAATTAATGAGGGACGAAATCCGTAAATATTAAAACAGTATTCTCCTCCGGCATAAATCTCCTGAAATATTTTAGTAATCAAATCTTTATCCCACAGACTCAATATCCATTCTTTTGCGTGCCCATCTTTTTCGATTGAATCTATTACTTTAGCTAACCCTCCTCCGGGAGATAACATCTTAGTGGTAAAAGTTTTTATATCGGGACCTCTGCTTCGAAGCTTATCCATATCCTTTAAATTATTTTCTCTCGCTTTCAATAGATAAAACAAAACCACGGCAGAAGTTAAATCCCAATCATTATTAAAACCCCCGGCCATTTTAAAATACTCAATTTCTTCCGGGTTTATTAAATTTTGTGAACCCTGAAAGCGCAATATCTCTTTAAAATAAAATTGAACCGTTCGGCATATGGCCTCTCTATAAGAATCACGCACATCAATCAAGACACCATCAATATCAAAGACCAGGGTATCTACCCGAGAAAGTTCATCTAAAATCTTCTTATTTAAAATAATTTTTTTCTTGAATAAATAATCTGAATTTAATTTTTCCGAAATTAACACTAATTTAACCTACTCTTTCTTCATCTAGGGGTCAGGTCTCAACATTTGACATAACTCTCTCCTAAATAAAATAGCTAAAAATGTTATGTCAAATGTTGAGACCTGACCCCTCTTCGTTCCTTACCTCTATCGAACGGGCATGCGCCTCTAACCCTTCTAATATAGCCAAACTTGCTATTTTCTGCCCATCTTTCCTTAAGTTCTCTTTATCGTAGAAAATTATACTACTCTTTTTGGTAAAATCAGTTACCGATAAGGGCGAAAAACATCTTGCTCCGCCGGAAGTAGGGAGAATATGATTGGGTCCTGCCCAATAATCCCCTAAAGGCTCCGGAGAATAAGCTCCCACAAATATTGCCCCGGCATTTCTTATCTCTCCCAATATCTGCCAGGGACTTTCTATTTGTAATTCTAAATGTTCAGGTGCGAAACCATTGACAAACTCTAAAATTATCCCTTTATCCTCTGCAACAATTAACTTCCCTTTTTTCTTTAAAGACTCTTGAATGATTTCTTTTCTATTTAAATTCTTTAACTCATGTTCAATCTCTTCCCTCACTTTATCGGCCAACAAGGAAGAAGTAGTTATTAAAATTGCCGAGGCTTCTACATCATGCTCAGCTTGAGAAAGTAAATCACAAGCTAAATATCGAGGATTAGCCTTTTCATCAGCCCAGATAAGGATTTCACTTGGTCCTGCCAGCATATCTATATCTACCTCTCCAAAGACATTCTTTTTAGCCAAAGTTACATAAATATTCCCGGGCCCTACAATTTTATCTACTCTTCTTATGGTTTCCGTACCATAGGCCAAAGCAGCTACGGCCTGGGCTCCTCCTATCTTATAAATCTCTGATATACCTAATTCTTTAGCAGTGGATAATAAGTAGGGATTTATTTTACCATCAGAAGAAGGAGGAGTTACCACAACAATCTCCTTAACCCCCGCAATAATTGCCGGTACTGCTGCCATAATAAGGGAAGAGGGATAAACTGCTCTTCCTCCGGGGACATATAACCCAACCCTCTCTATAGGATTTACTATCTGCCCTAAAATAATCCCTTTTTCTTTCGTAGTAAACCAAGAATTTTCTTTCTGGTGTAAATGGTACTTTTCAATTTTCTTTATCGCTTCTTTTATCACTCCCAATAAATCTTCCCTTACTTCCTGGCTGGCTATATTCCATTCTTCTGGACTAACCATTATTCCCGAAGGGTTTAACTTTACTCCATCATACTTTTCAGTAAATTCAAGAAGGGCTTTATCCCCTTCCTTTTTCACCCTTAATATAATTTCTCCAACCTTCTTTCCAATATCATTAATTAAGTTATCTTCGGAATACCTCTGTCTGCAGATCTCCTCTATTTTTTCTTTGTTTTTCTTATTTAAAAAAATGGTTTTTATCAACTCTAACCAATCCCTTCTT
>JAHIPR010000264.1 GCA_018903015.1 bacterium | reverse complement strand
TTCGGCTAATATCCGGGTTACTTTTTCCTTTCTCATTTTCTCTTCTTCTAGATTAAAATTCAAACCAGCACTTCTTAATCTTTCAATAATAGCTAAATTTTCCTTTTCCTTAAAGAAAAGAATTATACTTTCTGCAATCTTGGGACCAATTTCATTGATCTCAATTAATTCTTCTAATCTGGCTTTTTCAAATTTATCTAAAGTAGAATAGGATCTGGTAATGACTTCTGAGGTATGAACTCCCACATAACGTATCCCCAAACCATAGATTAAATTATCAAAAGATTTTTTCTTACTCTTTTCAATAGCGTCTAATAAATTATCTACAGATTTCTCACCCATCCGCTCAAGAGAGATCAAATCACTTCTTTTCAAAAAATACAAATTTGAAATATCTATAATTAGATCTTTTTCTACTAATTGATCAATTATTGCCGGGCCTAACCCCTCAATATCCATAGCATTTCGAGAGGCAAAATGTCTAATCCTTTCCTTAATCTGCGCGGAACAACTAAGACTATTGCATCGAGAGACTACCTCACCTTCTAGTCTAAATACCTTTGCCCCACATACCGGACATTGGCTGGGCATAACAAATTCCATCTCCTTACCAGTTCTCTTCTCTTTTATTACTTTTACTACTTCCGGAATAACTTCTCCGGCTTTTTGAATTAAGACAGTATCCCCAATTCTAATATCTTTTCTTCTAATTTCATCTTCGTTATGCAGAGTTGCTCTCTGCACCACAGAACCGGATATCCTAACCGGATCAAGTATAGCCACCGGAGTTAGCGCTCCTGTCCTCCCTACCTGAACGATAATATCCTGAACTTTCGTGGTCAATTGTTGGGCAGGAAACTTGTAAGCAGCAGCCCAGCGGGGACTCCGGGTAGTTGATCCCAATTCTTCTCTCATTCTCAAGGAATTAACTTTGATCACCATTCCGTCAATCTCGTAATCTAATTCTTCTTTCTTTTCTATCCATTGCCGGCAGTAAGTTATAGCTTCCTCTATATCTTGACAAAGTTTAATATGAGAGTTTACTTTAAATCCTATTTTCTTTAGATAACTTAATACTTCCATATGGGTATTGAATTTATTTTCCAAAGGAAAAGTTGCTCTATAGATAAAAGTATCTAAATGCCTTTGAGCGGTGATTCGAGGATCAAGCTGCCTTACCGAACCAGCTGCAGCATTCCGGGGATTAGCAAATATACTCTCTCCGTTTTCTATCCTTCCTTCATTTAACTTTTTAAAATCACTCTTCTTCGTATACACTTCCCCGTATACCTCGATATGAGGAGGTATATTTTCACCGAACAACTTTAAAGGAATAGTTTTTATAGTCTTAAGATTGGAGGTAATCTCTTCTCCGTTTACCCCATCCCCCCGAGTAGCTCCTCTTACGAAGATACCGTTTTCGAAAACCAGAGCAACGGCCAGGCCGTCAATTTTTGGTTCTACTACATATTCTAATTTCTTTTGAGGAATTAATTTTTTTATCCTTTGGTCAAAAGCTCGTAGTTCTTCGGTTGAAAAAGCATTCGCCAAACTCAACATAGGAGCAGTATGTTTTACTGTGGTAAATTCCGAAACTGGTTCTATCCCTACTCTCTGAGTGGGAGAAGCAGGGAGAATATACTGAGGATATCTCGTTTCCCATTCTGCTAATTCCTTCATCAATTGGTCGTATTCTGTATCAGAGATAATTGGGTCATCTGAAACATAATACTTATAATTGTGATACCTGATTTTCTCTCTTAATTCCTCTATTTTTTTTATAATATTATTATGATTATCAGAATTATGAACCATTTTTCCCTCTGGTAAATTTATCAAAATTTGACCTATAAGAAATTGTCTTACCTAATATTTTATTACAATTAGTATATAATAAAAGCTTATCAAAACACAACCATGTTACTCGTATTGCGTATTGAGCATTGCGTATCGCGTAAATAGAAAGAAAAGATTCGGAAACAAGATAAGATAGAAAAAATAAGAGTGCTTATTATTCTTATCTTTACCTTATAACCCTTCTAACCTTAAATTATAGATTTTTTAATTAATAGCGATCTATATTTTTCTTCTTCATTCTACTGTATCCGGTATGAAGCCTCTAAATTGAGCATTATAAAGTTTAGCATATAACCCATCTTTGGCTATAAGCTCATCATGATTACCTTTTTCTTTAATCCCTTGGTCGGTTAAAACCACTATCTCGTTGGCGCTTTTTATAGTAGATAACCTATGGGCGATTACCAGCACTGTTCTGCCAACAGTTAACTTTTTTAAAGCTTTTTGTATTATAATTTCAGCTTCACTATCTAAAGCTGAAGTAGCCTCATCAAGTATGAGGATAGCAGGATTCTTTAAAAATGCTCTCGCCAGAGATACCCTCTGTTTTTGACCCCCTGAAAGTTTTATCCCTTTTTCTCCTATATAACTATCGTATCCTTCGGGCAAACTCATTATAAAATCATGAATGTTGGCATCTTTAGCCGCTTTTACCACTTCTGCATCTTCAGCATCGGGTTTTCCATATAATATATTTTCCTTTATTGTTCCGGTAAACAAAAATATATCCTGCTGAACCAGGCCAATATTCTCCCTTAGAAATTTCATTTTTATATCTTTTATATTAATGCCGTCAACTAATATTTTGCCATCATTAACCTCATAAAATCTGGGGATTAACTGGCAAAGAGTAGTTTTCCCACCACCAGACGGACCTACCAATGCCATTGTCTCTCCCGGCATTATGGCAAGATTTATATTGGATAAAACAAATTTTTTTCGCTATACTTAAAAGCAACATTTTTAAACTCAATCTTTCCCTTTATTTCTTTTAAAGCAACAGCATTTTCTTTGTCTAATATAGAAGGTTTTACCTTCATAATTTCTACAAATCGTTCAAAACCAGTCATGCCATCTTGAATCTGGTCCATGATGAGCTAATTCAGATATCTCCCTTAGGTCGTTTACTATTCGGGACATTATTTGCCCGGTTTTTATATTATCAAAATAATCAAAAGATAGAGTCTGTAAATGTTCAAAGAGATCTCTTCTCATGTCCCGTTCCATTCTGGTTCCCACAATATGTCCCCAGTAATCTATAATATAATTTAAGACTGCTCTAATTACAGCAAGCACTAATAAAGTTGCAATGAATATATAAAATATTCTTAATTTACCATTAGGTATAATATCATTAATAAATTGTCTGGTAATCCATGGAAACACTAAATCTATGGATGCTATCATAAAAGCACAACTTAAATCTAACAGAAATAATTTTTTATATGGCATATAGTAAGATATAAATTTTTTTAACATTGTTTTTCCTTTTTTACTATTTCAACCTTTCCAGCATCATTTTTAAATATTTATATTATTTAACTTATAAAGTTTATCATTTTATAAGCAGTTTTTCAAATGCATCTAAAGAAAGTATCGAGTAAAAACAGTATCGAGTATCAAGTTAAGAAAGAGAAGAAAAGATAAAAAAAAATAGTATTCTTTTTTTTATCTAACTACCCCAATAAAGTTTACGATAATAGAATTTAAAAATACCTTTACTTTGATTTTAAAAAATGATAAACTTTAAACTGCACGTTACAATTTATATATATTTCGGAAGGAGCTTTTTAATGAATAAATCAATGAATATTTTTAGAATCTCGACTGTTTTAACTCTATGCCTTTTGGTATTTTTAATTTTTAATTTTACTTTTGTTTTTGCTGATGAAGGGACATCTACTACCGAAACAAATCCAGAAAATGTTGAAACTATTTTATCTCCTGAGACTATATTAGCTTCTTTTGGGGGACAAACTATTACACTGGGTGAGTTTAATCAATTATGGGAAGAGGTTCCGGAGGAGTACAAACTACAACTTGATAAAAGTATGGTGCTTGACCAGGTGATTTCTGAAAAACTTCTGATTCAAGAAGCAAATAATATGGGGTTAGAAAAAGATAACGACGTATTAGAACAGATAAAAAAAATGACCGAACAAATACTAGTCCAGACTTTAATACAAAGAGAAATATTAGATAAAGTAGATGTTAATGACGAAGAGGTTTCGGAATACTATGAACAAAACAAGGGTAGTTTCACCGAAAAAGAACAAGTCTATTTATATAATATTTTAGTGGAGACCGAGGAAGAAGCCCAGGTTATTCTCGAGCAGTTAATAGCCGGAGCAAATTTCAGTGAAATTGCTATAGAAAAATCTATCGGTCCCAGCGCTGCTCAGGGTGGTGATTTGGAATACATAGCTAAAGGTACAATAATCCCAGAAATTGAAGAGGTAATTTTCGCTTTAGAATTGGAAGAGTTAAGTAAAGTAGTTAAAACTGATTTTGGTTTTCATATTTTAAAAATTACTGATAAAAAACCGGAAACCGTTAAAGCTCTTGAAGAAGTTAAAGAGGAAATCATTCAAACCTTGCTGCCTACTAAGCAAAAAGAAGCTTTTGATAATCTCTTAGAAGAACTAAAGGGTAAAGTAGAAATCGAAATAAATGAAAAACTGTTGGAATAAAAATAGCAGATAGTATGTAATTGATATTATATAGCGAAAAGCTTAAAGCGCAAAGCGAAAAACCAAAACTCAAAATTTAAAATTTACATATATATCTCGATTCGTTGATTAGTTACTTAGTTAATTGGTTAATAAATTATTAGAATTGTACTATTTAACTAGTGTATCTTGTATGTTGTATTTCAAGCTAACGACTAACAACTATTCACTAACGACTAGTTAAGAGTTTTGAATTATGGTTTTACGCTTTTCGCTTTAAATTTTTAGTTT
>JAHIPR010000036.1 GCA_018903015.1 bacterium | reverse complement strand
CGGCCCTATTCTTCTGGTTGGTTCCCTTCCTAAAAAAAAGTTCCTGGAGATACTCATTATATCTACCAAAGATAGTGCCTGATGAACTGTTTCAATCCCCATTGCTCTTGCATCTTTTGGGGATGAAAAATTTACCCGACCACCTTCAAAAAAAATTTCACCTCTATCGGGTGGAAAAACACCGGCAAGGACTTTTATAAGAGTAGATTTACCTGCCCCATTATCTCCTAACAGCCCTAAAATTTCTCCCTGTCGAATCTCAAGGTTTACCTTTTTTAAGGCCTGGACTGCTCTAAAATTCTTTTCTATATCTACCATTTTTGCTAATGAGGTAACTTCCTGCATAAATTATGACCCTCCTTCACCTTATGTCATTGCGAACTTCGATTTATCGAAGCGCGGCAATCTCGTCGAGATTGCTTCGTCCCGCCGCCCATTTACATCTCTAAATGTCTAAGCTTAAGATTGATGGTTGCCGCTATGATTAAAATTGCTCCTACAAATGTTTGATACCAATAAGCAGGTGCACCCATCATTACCAGGCCGGTTCTCATCATCCCCATAAGAAACGCTCCAAAAAATACTCCAATGATTGTTCCATAACCTCCGGTTAAGAAAGTCCCTCCGATAACCGCCGAGGCAATAGCTTCCAACTCCATTCCTGTTCCAAATGACGCGTTGGCTAGATTAAATCTACTAATTACAATACAACCTGATAATGATGCCATTAGAGCTGATAATATAAAATTGGTTACTTTTACTTTATTGGTGTTTACCCCCATTGCTCTGGCTACTTCTCTATTTCCGCCAGTTGCAAATACCCAGTTTCCATAATGTGTATTAGTAAGTATAATTGAGAAAATCAGGGTCAGTGCAAGAAACCAAATATGAGAAGGCCGAAAACCATAACCTATAAATCTGGTTAACATGATTGGCATAATGGAATCACTTTTATAACTAACCGATTCACCTCCGGTAACCGCCAAGAGTGACCCTCTTAGTAACAACATCATGCCTAAAGTTGCAATAAAAGAGGGAATACGTGCACGTAAGGTTATTATCCCATTACAAAATCCGATAAAGGCTGCTATAACCAAGGTGATAACAAAGGCTAATGGTGAATTATATCTATTAGCTAAGGTTACAAAGAGGAAACCTGAGAAGGCATAAACACTACTCACTGAAAGATCGAATTCTCCAGCAATCATTAAAAAAGCCACACCGATAGCCATAATTCCTAATTCTGAAACTATAGTAAGTATTCCGGTAATATTACGTAAGGTTAAAAATTTTGATGAAAAAATGGAGAAAATTATAAGCAATGTTAGGAAAGCAATTATCACTCCAAATTCAGGCCATCTACGTATCTGAGAAAAACTTAAAAATTGCCCTCGAGTTTCAACTCCTATGTTGTTCTTTGACTCTTCCATCAATTCCTCCTAATAGTTATTTTATATAATGTTGGGTGGCACTATTTCTCAGACACCACCCAACATATCTAATGATCACCGCTTACAGTCAAGATTTACCTATATCCTTCTTTAACTAAACCCTCTAAGTCAGGAATATTATCTGCAGTAATGACAGCTGGTCCTGTGGAGACTGGTGCCGGTGGAGGAATATAATTATACTTTGCACTTAAATAAGCAAATACTACTCCGAGGTAACCCTGAAGGTATTGCTGCTGATCCATAGTAAACATTACTTTGCCTTCCTGGATGTATTCGAGTATCTTAGAAGAGGCATCCATCTGGGCAATCTTTACATCTACTCCTACTTTTATTCCATCTGCTTCTAAGCGCGGAATGATTGTCTCTGTACGAAGAGTGTTTGAACAGAATATTGCATCGGTTTCCGGATGTGCTTTTAAATAAGCAGCTACCATCTCGGCTCCTTTAACTGCATCGTCAGTAATGTCCAGAGATTCTACCATTACCCCTTTTGCTTTCAGGGTATCCATATAACCTCTTCCTCTTGCTTCGATGTGAGTGGCTCCTGGATGATGGTTAGCAAATATTGCGCGTTTGGGAGTAAATCTCGCTAATGTCTCCTGAGCTGCCTTAACTCCGATAAAGTAGCTATCTTCACCAACATAAGTTAAAACAGGTATCCTAACTTCGGGATCTCTAAGGTCTGGTGCATTAATCGCTACTACCGGTAGTCCTTTAGCAATAGCTGCTCGAAGGGGTTCATCCATAGCTTCAGGTGCAGTCAAGGTGCAGACCAAGGCATCGGGTTCACTTGCCAATGCTGCTTCTATATAGGCCATAAACTCTTCAAGTTTAAATTCTGCAGGTCCGGTGTAAATTACCTTTAAATCGGGATATAGAGCCCCTGCATCAAGTGCCCCTTTCTCACAAACTTTCCAGAATGGATCCGCAATACCACCGTGGACTACTACATAAATTTTATATTCCTTTTCAGCTGCAAAAGAAGATAGGAAGATGCTCGACAACAAGAAAATCACTAAAAAAATAAACAAACCAGTTTTTAAATTACTTTTCATTTTTTACCTCCAAAAAAATATTTTAAAATTTTAAAAACACTTAGGAAAAATTCTCTTCTTATGTCTCACCTCCTCTGGTTAGTTCCCTGTTTTTATTAAAAGGATAATCTCTTTTCTTAGGGTATGGCTACAGGGAGTTTCTCGATTTTTAAAAAGCTTATTTTAGTGATTTTATTAGTGGAAAAACTGCGTTAATTAATAATCTGAAAATGTACTATACATAAGTTTTAGGAACAATCTAACCGGTTTTGAAAATTTACGCGAACGTTTGCATTATCATAATTATGCATTCGATTGCAGGTGATTTTATTTTACAATAAGACAATCCTTCCTGTCAATAATTTTTTATAATATTCTATGATAGAATTTACTTTACTGCGTTTAAGACAAATAAATAGGTGCCTGTTCCCTATTTATTCTAATAATCAGTGCCTCCGCTTTGTATTTTTATTTATCAGCATTACATTTTCCCCAGGGATGCTGCTAAATAGTCAGATTTTAGAAAACGCTCCACAATAAAGAGCATGATAATATTCGGTGTCATCATAAGCAGTGCCACTACTGAGGCATTGGTTCGTATGAAATTATACCCCATGAATGAGTAGAGAATGGTCGGTATGGTCTCAAAAGTAGGGGTACCGATAATAAAAGTAAGGTTGAACTCTTCGATGCTGACAGTAAACGCAAAAATCATACCTGCCAGCAATCCAGGACGGATCATGGGTAAGAAGATATCCCTGATTTTAACGAAAGTATTCGCCCCAAGATTTTCTGCCGCGTCTATCACATCTTGAGGAATTGTCTGGAAACTGGTGGTCATCACCCGGATCATATAGGGCATGCTCATCAACGTATGCGCAAGCACCAGCCCGAAAAAAGTTTGACTCAAACCGAATGCGGCGAAGACCCTGCTGAGGAAAAGCGCCACTACCATTCCTGGCATAATAATAGGGAGGAGTACCACCAGCATAAAAAATTTCTTACCGGGTATTTTCTTTCTACCCAGAACATAGGAAGTGGGTAATGATAAGACTAGCGAGAGAAGCACCGCCAGTGGTGCTAAACTGTAGCTAGTACGCAATGCCCGCCCGATATTGGTATAATCGAATACAAATTTCCATTGCGCAAGTGAAAAGCTTGGCGGGAAAACATTGGGGTAAGACCAGGGGTTCTTGGGATCAACCAAAGACCACATCACCGCCATAAGGATAGGTATACCGACCCACAAAACAAGGACTATCATAAAAAAAATCATTAGAAGCAAGTAGAAACGCCTTATCCTTCGTGCCTGTATGAGATGTAGTGGTTTTATTGTTGTACTACCTGTTGAAGCCATACTACACTTCTCCCTTAAAAAGTTCCGCGAATCTTGAATAAGCCCAGATGACAATGAAGGCGGTCACGATAATGATCACTCCCAATACAGCTGCCTGATCCCATTCCTGATATATAGTGGCCATGATG
>JAHIPR010000263.1 GCA_018903015.1 bacterium | reverse complement strand
GGGGCGGGTAACTTTCCTTCCCCCTTAAATCCCCCCTAAAACCCCCCTCTTATCCCCCTTCTTTTTATTATTGCTCCTTGGCTCAAAAGCTACGCTCGCGGGGGCGCTTCTAAGCATAAAACGGGGGTAACGCTCTTATGCCCCGCTGTTGCTTCGCTTTATTCGCCACCGCAAAAAAAAAGGTTAGGCTATGATTCATTAGGGGGGAAGCATTAAGGGGGAAGGAAAAACTGCGGTCGATTCACCTTCACTCTACCAGCATAAAGGTAAGCTTATCGCTCTTTCCTCTCTCCCTTGCCCCGCCCCTATTTGCGAACCTTTTCGTGCATCTGCCATCCCTGGTGATTTAGTCTTCTCCCCGTAAAAACAAGAAAAAAATAAGAAACAATTGAAGGCATAAATACATTTTTCTTCTTTTTCGGTGACTATATCTTTTTGATTCTTTATGTTTGCGCGATAAGTAAAAAACACCTCAAACCAAAAAGAAAAAACCTTTTTGATTTGAGATTTTTTTACCTATCGCGGGGAGAAGAGAAGGGGAAGGGAGAGAAACTAAGAGAGGAAAAATAAAGAAAGAGCAATACACTCACCGGGCAAATAGTAATTTACCTGGTGGGAGCATTCAGGCTGAGTCACAAAGAACTTGTCTTTTAACAGCCCCCAGAAGCCACAAATGTCCCTCTGGCCATATGGTTTATTCTTACATAAAGAAAGTTATTTGACTATCCTAATCTTTCAGATTATTCTATAGTTATAAAATACTTTTTTTAATTATAGACCCTGAATGCCAATAGTCAAGGCATCAATTTTCGTAAAATCGGCAGTTGCGATCCTTTGATTTAGTCTTAACTATATTATACAAGGTGAAGTATGAACAAGACAATGAAAATAAGTGAAGTTTATCAACCCAGAAGTTCACGGATAATTGACATCAATATTAAAGAGCCAAAAGTAAATGAGATTCTAATAAAGGTTAAGGCCTGTGGAATATGTGGTTCTGAATATTTTAGCTGGAATAATGCTGATAACCCTCCGATTTATCTTGGGCATGAAGCTTCAGGTGAAGTGATTTGTGTAGGGAAAGGAGTTTTAGGATTTAAACCAGGTGATAATGTTACAGGACTTTTTAGAGATAGCTTTGCTGAATATTCAGTGATTGGCTCGAGCTTCGTAATGAAGTTTCCTAAGACTTTGCACTTCGACGAGGCAGCATTGGGAGAGCCAATATCTTGTGTTATAAGTGGAGCTTTAAGGACTGAAGTGGGGCTTGGAAAGACAATTGTTATAATTGGACTAGGCTTTATGGGTCTTATGGTTCTCCAGCTCATGAGACTTAAGGGAGCATATAAGATAATTGCAATAGACACTAGAAAAGAGATGTCAGAACTTGCAAAACATTATGGTGCGGATGAGTTTTATACCCCGGAGAGTGTTCCTGAGAAGTATATACTAATGGATTATAAAGAGAAAAATGGAGTGGATATAGTGATTGAATGCACGGGAAAGGAAGAAGCCTTTGCACTTGCAATTAAAATGCTAAAATGTCACTCTATACTTTCAATAGTTGGATACCATCAGGGGGGATTAAGAAATGTAGATTTACAAATGCTAAACTGGAAAGCCGTAGATATTATTAATGCACATGAAAAAAGAATAGATTTTAAAATGAGTTGTATGGATATCGGAATGAGACTTGTTGAAAAAGGACAGCTAAAGGTTAAAGATCTAATTACCCACTATTACAATATTAATAATATAGATACGGCATTCAAAGATTTTGAAAAAAAATCAAATGGATATATAAAAGGAGTATTAAGGTTATAAACTTTATTTGTTAAAGAGGTAATAAGAATGAAGAAAATAAATACAGGCATAATAGGTATTGGTTATATAGGAGAGGCACATATTGAAGCTATTAAAAGGCTTGGATATGCAAATATAGCGGCAGTAGTTGTAAGGAATGAAGCGAAAGCCAAGGAAATCTGTGAAAATTTTGGGATACCTAAATACTTTACTAATTACAAAGAAATGTTAGCTGATTCAAGCATAGATGTTATACATAATTGTACCCCCAATAATGTGCACTTTCAAATAAATAAAGACGTCATATTATCAGGCAAACATATACTTTCAGAGAAGCCCCTCACTGTAAATTCTAGTGAATCACAGGAACTTGTTAAACTGACTCAGAAATATAATGTATTAAATGCAGTTAACTTTGTGTATAGACATTATGCAGTAGTTCAGCACATTAAGGGGATGATTGAAAAGGGAGAGCTAGGTGATATATATGCCATGCATGGATCATATCTTCAAGACTGGTTGCTTTATGATACAGACTATAATTGGAGAATAGAAGCAAGTCTTGGAGGACCTTCAAGAGCAATTGCTGATATTGGATCTCATTGGTGTGACATTGCTCAATTTCTAGTAGGGCAGGATATTGCAGAGGTGTTTGCAGATCTTGCTACATTCATACCTGTAAGAAAAAAAATGGTATCAATTGATCCACCAATTTACCAACCAATTGATGTTGATACAGAAGATTATGGCAGTGTACTCTTAAAATTTAGAAATAGTGCCCGGGGAAGTTTCACCACATCACAGGTAAGTGCTGGCAGAAAAGTAGGGTTATCTTTTGAAATTGATGGCAGCAAGGCTTCAGTTTATTGGGACCAAGAGAGTGCATATACACTTTGGATTGGTCATCGGAATATGCCTAATGAAGTGATGATATCACATCCAGATCTTTTAAATGAGAATGGAAAGACTCACAGCTATTATCAAGGACGTAAGTGTGAACGATGGCCAGACGCTCAAAAGAACATGATAGATAGTTTCTACAGAACAATTTTATATAATGAAAAGCCTAAATATGCAAATTTTGAAGAAGCACATAAGATTATGAAGGTAATAGACTCAATTTTAAAGAGTAATAAAAGTGGCACATGGCAAAAAATATATGAATAATAAATAAAAGGTAGGGTGACTAGTATGAAAACATTTCATTAAGTTCTGTATCCTGTACACTGTACAGAGATTTCTTCAATATCAGGAATATATTTGTTGCGTATCTTTCTAAAGAATATAGAGCAGTAATAAGCAGTTGCACTAAATACAATAAAAATGGATCCGTTTAAAAAAATTTGACATTTTTTAAAAATAAAGTTATAATTCAATTGATTGTTTAATGAACAAACAATTAAATTTTTAAAAGGATAAATTAAGTATTGTACACTAAAACAGGAAATCTTAGATTAGTCCAAAAAATTAACCGTTCACTTGTTTTAAATTTAATTAGGGAAAAAGGTCCACTTTCTCGAGCAGATATTTCTAAAATAACTAAACTTACCCGTTCCACTGTATCTAGCATCGTTGAGTATTTAATTAGAAAAGACTTAATAAAAGAAATTGGGTTAACTTCCTCAGGGGTGGGTCGTAAAGCTATTTTACTTGAGTTAAATTCCAAAGCTTATTACTCGATAGGGGTTGATTTAGGTACTCTCCATACTACTATTACTATTATTGATTTGTTAGGTAGGATTGAAAAAAGAATTGAGTATCCTACCAATTGTCAACTGGAAAAAGATAAAATTTTAGAAAAATTAAAAGCAAATATCTATAATATTATTAAAAATTCCGGGATAAAACGAGAAAAGATAGCAGGGATTGGAATAGCAGCACCAGGTCTAATAGATAAAAAAGGAACAATGCTCATTACTCCCAATTTTGGCTGGAGAGATACTCCTTTAAGGGAAATACTAAAAAAGAAGTTTCATATTCCTGTTTTTGTCGATAATAATGTTAATGTCATGGCTTTAGCTGAATCTGAGTTTGGGGAAGGACAGGGAGTAAAAAATTTTGTTTTTATTAATGTGGGAATGGGAATTGGATCGGGAGTAGTCATCAATGGAGAACTTTTCCATGGAGAAAGCAACTGTACTGGAGAAATTGGGCATACTACCGTTGATTATAATGGTCCGAAGTGTAGTTGTGGTAATAATGGGTGTCTTGAAGTCATGGCTTCAGGTCCAGCTATAGCGAAAAGAGCAATTAAAGCAATTAAAGAAGGTGAGAAATCATTAATTTCTAAATTAGTAAATTATGATTTTAATCAAATTAGTGCGGAAATTGTAGCTACAGCAGCTAATCAAGGGGATAAATTAGGACAAAGCATCATGGAGGAAACGGGAGAATACTTAGGTACCGGGGTGGCTAATATTATTAATCTTTTTAATCCTAAGTTAGTAATCATAGGAGGTGGAGTAACTCAAGCAGGAGATCTTATTTTTAAACCTTTGAAAAGGATTGCACAAAAAAGAGCCTTTTCTGTTTCTGCTGAAGTTGCTAAAATTATACCTGTAAGTTTGGGAAAAGATTGTACCGTTATAGGGGCAGCTGCCTTAGTGTTAAAAGAAATATTTAAAATTACGAGAGTAATTACATCTTCTCATTTAGATTCTATTAAGTAATAGATATATTATTTTCTTTAAAGAATTATCAAAATAATTGGAGAAAAAGATGGAAGAAAAATTTTTAGGAGATAATTGGTTATTAAATCGGCCAGAAGGAATAAAATTGTACCATGATATTGCAGTTCCATTAAGAAAAGAAGTGGGAATTATTGATACTCACACTCACCATAATTTAAGGCAAATTGTAGAAAATAAGCCTTTTCCTAATATTTGGCGGGCAGAGATTCTTGAACTAAGAGAAGAATATAAAAACGGTGATCATTATATTATTCAATTGGCAGCAAAGTTCCCCGGTTTCTCTCAAGCTTTAGCCAGGGATCCTCAAATTTCAGATTATGATAAATGGAAAGCCTTGTGTGCAGTTTTTCCTTATCTTGAGGGCAATCATGTTCATCAATGGATGCATTTAGACTTAAAGAGGATATTTAGTATTGAAGAATTATTGAGTGCAGATACCGCGGATAAAGTATGGGAAATAACCAATGAACATTTGCAACGAAAAGAGATGTTACCTCAGGAAATATTAAAAAGAATCGGGGCAAAAATTATTTTTACTACTGATGATCCCGCAGATGATTTAGCATACCACAAAATGGCTAAAAATATTGATGGTATCATTTTTTTGCCCACTTTTAGACCGGATGTTTATTGTAATATTTTCGAGGATAATTGGAAATCTAATGTCGAAAAAATTTGCCAATTAACAGGCCAAGACACTACCCTTAAAGGATTGGTTGATGCTTTAAGGATAAGACATAATTATTTTGCCCAGATGGGAGCTAGGGCAAGTGATCATAGTTTATTGGAACCTTATGGTTTGAAAATCGAACAAAAAAGAGCTGAGCAGATTTTCCAAAAAGCCTATAATAAAGGAGAAAAATTTAATCTCAGATCTAATGAAACGAAAGAATTTATTTCTTATATGATGCATAAATTCTGTGAAATGAATCAAGATAAAGGAATGGTTACCCAAATACATTACGGTACATTTAGAAATGCTAACGAATATCTATTTAAGAATTGGGGAGCTGATGTAGGAGGTGATGTTTCAGCTGAAAGTGTAAATATCATTGAGAATTTACTACCTTTATTATCAAAATTTTTTAGTGGAGAGGGTGAGAATCAAGGACATTTAATACTGTATCCTATGAACCAAATATTTGCCCACACAAATGTAATGTTGGAAAGGGCATTCCCATATGTTCATTCCGGGTTCCCTTGGTGGCATAATGATTCTCCCTATGTAATGGAACAATATTTATTACATACTGCAAACTCTTCTTTACTTACTTCAAGTGGTGGCCCAGTTTGTGATGGAAGGAAGATTTTATCAGAGGAGAGCAGATTTGAGGTTTTTGATAGGATAACATGCAGAGCAATAGGAAAGCTTGTTTCAAGTGGACAAATAACCTCTAGTGGTGGAGTAAGAGCAGTAAAGGCTTTGATGTATGAAAATCAAATGAGGTTATTTAATTTAAAAGGAGAGCTTGATAAATAAGTAGATAATTTTGTTATCTTTTCTTTCATTCAAAACAATCAGAAAAATCTAACCCCGGGAAATTGTTAGTGTAAACTTTAGTGGGGTAGTTAGAAGAAAATATATTATATATTAATAATACTTTCTTTTGTTAGTAATAAGACAAGTAGCAAGAGAAGGATTGTAAAAATATAATAAAAAGGTGTAGACTTACCTATATAAAACAAAACCCTTTACAACAAAGGAGGTAAGCTACACCCATGGATACTGATACTATAACAATAATCTTTCCCGAGGTCAAGGTTAACATACCTATTAAGGGTCTAACCTTTGATATTATAGAAAATATGCTCTTTGAAATATTACAGAATATAGCCCGTAAGGTATTTGAAAAAGTCATTACCGATATAGACAATTACCTGTGTATCAAAAGAGAAAGAGGAGAACTTAAAAACACTGGTAAAAGAAAAAAATACTTCTTAACCCGTTTCGGTGATATTCTCTATTCCCGTACCCGTTATAAAGACAAGGATAACAAAAGTCATTATCTCTTAGATGAGGCCTTAAACATCAAGAAGAACCAACGTATTAGCTTATCTCGAGCTATGATAGAATGTTTTCTTTCTACTCTCTCTTCTTACCGGGAGGTAGTAACCCAGGCCAGACTCTTGTTAGGTAATTTTCGTTCTCATGAATCGATAAGAAGGGGAGTAATAAAAGAGGCTAAACTAATTATCGAAAACCAGAAGAAGAAATTACAAAAGATAAGGAACTTAGAATACCAAGAAGGTAATCCTCTTGATACTGCTTACCTGGAAGCAGATGCTACCTTTATCACTTTACAGAAGAAAGGCCAAGAAAAAGGAGGAAAGCTGGAAGTAAAACTGGGCATAGGCTATAGCGGTAAAGAAGCCCGCTATTCTAGCGGTAAATCCAAAAGACTAACCGAGAAATTCACCTTTGTCGGTACCGGGAAAGGCTTTATGGAAAAACTAAGTCTTTTAGCAGAAGAGAAACTCTCCCTCTCCAAAGCAAAAAAGATCCTCTTCGGAGGAGATGGAGACTCCTGGATCATCTCGGGAGTAGGTGATTACTTCCCTTCTGCTACCTATCTACTCTGTTTTTATCATCTCTTTAAGAGATTGAGAGAATGTCTGGGAAGAAGGAAAGAAGAACAAAAGACCATAAAAGATCTGCTTCTATCTAACCAGACAGATAAGGCTTTATCCAAAATAGAGCAGATGATTAGAGCACCTTATGACCTTAAAGAAAAAGATAATCTAACTAAATTCTATACCTATATCTCTCGCAATCGTCAAGGGATTGCCAACCAGGTTATCCTGAAGGACCAAGAAATACAGCGAACCGGAGCTATAGAATCAAACATAAATAAGGTGATAGCCTCTCGCTTTAAGAAAAGAGGGATGAGTTGGAGTGAAAAAGGAGCCCTTAGTCTCCTAAAGATAAAAGAGACTATCTTAAATGGAGAATGGGACAACTGGTGGGAGACCGAAAGAGAACGAAATATTAAAGTAGGCAAATACAAACCACCTCTGCCTGCTTCCTATTTTAAGAAAGAAACAGAGACTTCTCCTCTTATAGAGGTAACCATACCGGCTTTAAGAGGACCGGATCAGGGTAAACCCTGGGTAGGTGTTTTACGAGAATTATCCAGAGTAGGATATTTTAATTAATCCATTAAAAAACTAAAGAAAGTTGATCACTATGTATTGTAATAATCTAAACAAAATAAGGATAATTATGCTTATTTATCCAAATAATAAGCTATAATAAAACCAGGGGTAAGTCTACCCAAAACCAGAGGATTTTTTTTCACCAAAGAAAACTACCCCCAAAAGGTTGACACAGACATCTTTTGGTATAATTTTAAATAAAAATGAAAACATGCTATACTATTAATTTGTAGGTTGCAATTTTTAAGTTACGAGTTGCAAGTTTCAAGTTTAAAAAAGTAGGGGCGTATGGAATTAGTTAGTTAGTTATCTGGTT
>JAHIPR010000262.1 GCA_018903015.1 bacterium | reverse complement strand
TTATATTTTTCACCTCCTTCTTAAGGATTTACCAGAAGGTAAATCCGTTATCGGTTTTTAGTTTTTAGTTATTAGCCGTTCCTTTGCTTTCATATTCCTCCTCTCCTGCTAACGACTATTCACTAACGACTAATTTGCTATTCAGTAAGTTGGGATTCTCTCTCTAATCTGATCTCATCTGTAGGATACTTTTGCAAACCCACTAAAGCAGTGGCTACATCATAGACATTCTGATCGATAGCGGAAGATTTAATCTTATTAAAAGTCTTCCCCTGAACGATAGGCGCTCCGGTAAGCGGATTGGTGCCTACTACTAATCTTAACTGTAGAGCCGAATCACGAGGAACTGTTACTACTATGGCCATTATTTTTCACCTCCTTTTTTTGAATCCCCGATCAGGTCGAGGACGGGTTTTAAATCAAGCAAAGCTAAGCGGTATATATTATATTTTATCATACTTGACTATATTAGTCAAGATTAGAGCGTCCTTTTTGGTTTAGCTAAATAAAGGTGTATTTTTCTTTGATTTACTTAGAATTACTCATTATATTATAAAACTAAAAAGGGATCCTCCCCGGCATAAGAAGGACCCCTTAACTTACAAAAATAGTTTTAATTAATAGAGGGTTTTCACCACCTTTTTATTTTTCTTTACAATAATATTTTTTTATGATCATAAAACCCTACTCTCTCCCCTCTTTCATCTACTTAATATGCGATCTTTGAAAATCTAATATTTCAAGGTATAATAAAAAACCCCCTGCTTTCTTAAGGCAAGGGTTTTGGTAAATATTTTTCTATCAAGTTATTCTAATCACTTTTACAGAAAATATAACACAGACTTATAATACGTTATTAACGGTAAACCTTTTTATTATTTTTTATCTCTTTTGTAACTTTAAAAACCTCTTTGCATTTTTTGGCTAACTGCAACTTTTAGGATACCTTTTTAAGATTAAGAATCTGTTCTTTTAATTCTCTGTAACCCTGATTTGGCTTCTTTTATAATACCCCTCTTAATTTTTTACTCCTCACTTTTTTGTTTTTTTTCTTCTTTTTTAGCTTCCTTCTTGCCTTTAATCTTCCAAGCAATGAGTCCCAAGACTACAGCTATAACCCCAGTTACTGGTAAAGATAGGCTTTTAGCTGGACAAGCTATTAAAGCTCCCAAAAAGCAACCTCCAGCAAAACCTGAGAACCACCACAAAATTGTCTTTAACATCTCGCTTTACCTCCTTATTCACCTTAATTAAGAAAACCGAATAAAAAAAAGGGCCGATTTTCTCGTCTGGAGATAGAAGAACCAGCCCAAATTTTTAATGGTAGGAGGCTGTCAAAGTTGTAAGTTATGCTTGAGAATCTATGGGGGACCCAAAAGACTTAGGGAAGACCCCCCTGAATTATATCTTCTCAACAGTGATTTTTATTTTATCGCCCTTTTTCAGGTCTTCGAGAGTCTTGAATGTAGCTTCCTTCGTCTTGTCTGAAGAATTGACTCTTAGTAAAACCTTCATGTTCTCTGTCTTCTTGACATCAGCCGTCATTTCAGATGTAACTTCACCAATTTTTACTGCCATATTTAGATACCTCCCTCTTATTAATCAATAAAGGATAACCTCCCACTTAATTTATTATATTTCTTTCGGGAACTTATGTCAAGTCCTAAATATAATATTTTTTCTTCTAACTACCCCACTAAAGTTTACACTAACATCCCCTACTAAAATTTTACACTATCAAAATAATTTTAAAATGTATCGTTATTTTGATTAGTTTTAATTCCCCTTAAAATCTATCCTCTGGACATATTCCCATCAATTTTACACTACTCCAGCCAATATAATTAACCCGCCTCTACCACTCTGACTAATCTACTTTACCACGACCGCCCGCCAAGAGCTTTTTTTGCCAGGCATGTAATATTGTAATCATTCCCCTTCATTTTAGTCCCCTGGTTAACCTTAAAACTTACCTATCGTGTTTTTAATTAACCCTTGATATTTTCTTAAACCCGTGATATATTTGATATGCAAGGAAAAGGTTTAGTAGTGCATTCCTTTTCTTTATATCTTTTCGGGGAATGTTATTTTTATAGCATTCCCCTTTTTTTAACCGATTTATCCGGTTATAAATTTATGATCATAACCGTTTTCATGTAACTTTTACCTTTTTATAGCTAAATTAATTAAACAAATAAACCCGACTATTAAAGCAAAAATAGCAATTCTCCCCGATACAAGAAAGACCCCTTGGCTTACCCATATACAAACCTTTTATTCGTAGAATTAATAAAATTAGTTTATAATAAGCGTAAGAATCTATAAAGGTATACCACAAGGAAAATTAGTGGTTAATTTTCGAAACTTCACCTAGAGTCGTGCATAAACGAAGTACTTCGATTATTTTAAGTTAAGTGAAATTTTTGAATCCCCTTTATAAGAACTTAAAGAAGGAAGGTAAAAGAGTTGAATATGAAAGCTTTAATACTTGCCGCTGGAGACGGTGGCAGATTGGGCACCTTAACTAAAAATAAACCCAAGCCCCTGATTAAACTTTTGGGATTATCTTTGATTGAAAGAGTAATATTAACTGCAAAACAAGCAGGCGTTAAAGAATTCGTGATAGTTGTTGGTTATCTGGGTGACAAAATAAAAGCAAAATTGGGAACTGGAGATAGGTATGGAGTAGAAATAAACTATATCGAAAATAATGACTGGCAAAAAGAAAATGGGATCTCTGTATTAAAGGCCAAAGGATTGTTAAATGAAAACTTCATCCTATTAATGTCAGACCATATCTTTGATGATCGTATTCTGAAAAAACTTGTTGATTATGATATAAGAAGTTCTGTCATTTTGGCGGTTGATAGAAAAGAACCATCGCCAGGGGATACGAAAGTTCTGCAAAAGAGGGGGAAGATTGTTGACATAGGCAAGGACATAGAAGAATCAAACTGTATAGATACCGGTATCTTCTTGTGCTCACCAAAAATATTTTCTTATATTGAAGAAGCAGTAAAAGAAAACAAGACCGAACTTGCACATGGTATTGCTAAGGCTGCTAAGAACAAAGATGCTCAAGTATTCGACATCACTCAGATCAACAGTTATATTCCAAGCATGCGCAAGGAAGTTAAACCTTTCTGGATAGATATTGATACAAAGGAGGACTTAATCAAAGCAAAAAAGCTTTTAATTGAGAATGCATGTAAAGGAAGAAATGACTTGCTTGCAACCTATGTGAATAAACCAATAGAGAATTTTATTGTAAGCAGATTGGTAAACACGCGGATTACACCAAACCAGGTTACCATACTAACAAACATGGTTGCTTATACATCTACATTTTTATTCCTCAAAGGATATCTATTATTTGCTTCCCCCATCACCTTTATCGTTTCCTTTATGGACGGGGTAGATGGAAAACTTTCAAGAGTGAAAATAGCTTCTTCAAATATTGGAAAAATGGAGCACGCCTTCGATTTTCTGTTTGAGCATTCATGGTATATCGCCTTAGCCATCTACCTATCAGGAACTTATGGAATATTGCCTATTTTACTGAGCACATTTATAGTATTGTTTGATGGTTTTTCTCATTATTGCGGACAAGCATTTGGGAAGGTAATAAAGGATCGCCCATTATCAGATTATGGACGAATTGAACGGCTATTCAGAAAATTTGATGGCAGGAAGAACAGTTATATAATTTTTATCTTAATAGGTGTCTTGCTAAATGCACCTTTCTGGTCATTAGTTGCAATATCTGTATGGTCATTAGTCAGTGCTATATTTTATTCTTCGAAAACTGTAAAACATCTCCATTATATGGATCGTAAGAAAAGATGGAGAATGGAAAAAGATTTTACCTAAACTAATATAAGCCAACAACGCATAACACAGTATAAAAGGTTTGTGCCTTACGGCACTCAACCAAATTTTGGCTTCGCAAAAACTTCTCTAAATCCTGATGTTATACGAAATAGTGGCCTTCACCATTTTGATATAATCCCCCACCTAGAATATAATAATCATTAGGAAAATTATTGAAATAGGCCAGGCTTAAATGAGTTTTTTCCTGATCAGCAAAGAAGCTATTCTCTTACTCCATTAATTCACCCTTATTAATAAAAATACAATTAAAAAGATGGCCTCTTTTTCTCTCTCCCCCGGTATTTTATTAAAATGATCTGTTAACCCTATTTAGTAGATACTCACTTAATAGGGTTAACCTACTTTTATTGATTTCCTGGTAAATAACTTCTGATCATCTCATCACCACGACCGCCCGCCAGGAGCTTTTTTTGCTAAGGAGTTTAATTGAAAGTCTGCCAATACATAACAAGACTCTATCGGACATTCTACAAGAAATAATTTCATGCTTATCTTATCCGATAAAGCTTTGTTATGTGAAGTAAAAAAAGCATTGTATTTTTATAAAACAAAAAGCAATTTTTGCCTTATAAAAATACAAAAGGCGGGCTAAATTAGATACTTCTTATCGTAGGGATAAATCTCTATTCCCGATAATCGCATGGCTTCCCCCCCTGTTCCTGATCATTGTTCTTCTACGTTTTAATATTTTTTAAGCAGTAGCAGTATAAAAAAAACTAAAACTATCCTAAGAGCTTATACGGGGGCGACACCGAGGGCGTTTATAGAAGACTCAGCACCGCAAAAAATGCAGGCAAGCAATTAAGCGCGAGATTTTTTTGCGGCACTGGCTTCTGCAAACGCCAGGAGAAGAAAATTCAAAGAAAAGAAAAAAGATATCTTTCCCTAGCGATAGGTGGAAACTATATAAATAAAAATGTTTCTTTTCTTTTAACTTTTTATTTATGTATGTTTTTACTTATCGCTAACCGCAAGGAATCCGAAAAAAATAAGCACCGAAAAGGGAGATAAAAAATCCCTGCTATTATTTCTTTCATTTATTTTTTATCTC
>JAHIPR010000261.1 GCA_018903015.1 bacterium | reverse complement strand
GCCTTGAAGGGCTGCTTTCCCGGTATCACCGGAAGTAGCGGTTAAAATAACTATTTCCTGGCTAAGATTTAATTTCTGGGCAGCTTTTTTTAAAAGATGCGGGAGCAGGGATAAAGCCATATCTTTAAAAGACAGGGTCGGGCCATGATAAAGCTCTAAAAAATATGCTCCCATCTTTTTGCTAAGAGGAGCAATAATCTCGGTATCAAATTTATTATCATAGGCTCTATTTATACATTCTTTTAGCTCGTCTTGACGGTAATCAGTAAAAAATTTCTTTATTATCAAAAAGGCTAATTCTTTATAATCATTACTTTTTAATATATATAAATCCTTGTTTATCTGGGGAATGGTCTCGGGAACAAACAATCCGCCATCATCGGCAATACCTTTAATAATTGCCTCTGCGGATAAGACTCTCTTCTTGTCCCCCCGGGTACTTTGGTAATAAAGATTGTTCTCTTGCATGTCTTCTCCTGATATTAGTTGGCTGGTTAAGATAGTCGATAGTGAATAGTAGGACAGGCGTATGCAATACGCCCCTACTTTTTTTATTAACTCGTAACTCGAAACTTGTAACCTGAAACTTATTTCTCGTCACTGTATACGCTAAGCGCTATACGCTCTACGCTATCCCTTACAAATAGCGTCGCATTTCTTCTCCTGTTACTCTGCCATAAAGTTCTATATAGGGTTTTACCGGATTAGATAAAATCTTAGGAAAGAGGACTTCTTCTATCTGGAAAAAACCGACCGACTCAGTCATCTCTACAATTATTCTAATAGGCTTCTCTTCCCCTTTTATAATTTCTACATTTTGAATGGAATTGGCGGAATACTTGTGGATATCTCCTACTTGAGGAGTACGTGATAGGAGAAAGATAATCCGTGCTCTGCCCTTTTCCATATCACATCCATCTCCGATCGAAACCAGCCCAGCTTCCAGAGAATGAATATCCTGGGTAGCCATATGTCCTGCAATGCCTTCAACAATTAAAGAATGAACAATAGTTTTCTTTTCAATATCTTTATCATAAATTCTGGTCAGGGTTCTCTCAATAATCGACGTAGCAAAAACAACTCCTAACAGCTCGTGATTTTCCCGACCTACTGACATACCAACATCGTGTAACAAAGATGATATTAATACCGCCACTTTACTATCTTCTGCAGTACCAATCTTTTCTTCTTCCAGGTTAAATTTAATTCCGCTTTTGCTTAATATATCAAACATAATCAAAGCATTTAATGCTGTTTTACTCATATGCACCGGGCCATGGTCATTATAGCCCAATCTTTTTATAGATACTGTGTTGGCATAATTTTGTAAAGCCTGTGCTTCTTCATCGTTAAAAATTAAAGAAGCTGCCATGGCTGGTTTCCCGCTCAACATTGCCAATATTTCATTTTCTATCTCTATTTCTTTTGGTGATTTTCTCATGTTCATTCCTCCCGTTTACTTATAGCATAATTTGTGTAATCATATTAAAATATTTCTTAACTATGTTCTAACTATTGCCAGAATGAGAGCGCTCAAAGAAACGATTATTAAAGGTTGGATTAGCATTTTATATATTTTCCCCACATCTGCCTTAAAATAATCGTTAGTTACTACCAGGCACAAGTGCATGGGCGAAATCATATGCCCCATATAACCGCCAACAAAGGCAAACATAGCATAATTAAGATTAACCTCTCCCTGGGTAATAATAAAGGGCAGAAGGACCGGGAACCCTATTCCGACAATAGCAGAAGTAATCCCGGTAAGCATCCCGATCAAAAAAGGAATGAAAAATAGAATAACCAGAGGATGAACGCCCAATTCAGTAAAAAACCCGGGTATAACCATAATTGCTCCGGTGGTTTCTAACATTCTCTTAAAGATCATTATGCCGATTATTAAAACTACTGTATTTAGAGGGATATCTTTTTTAATAATCTCCATTATAATTTCTGTCTTCATTTTAGCCCTGTTTAATAAAACCAAGGATAGGATAACTAAAATCAGGGAAATTAACAAATCTGTCTTTATAATTATAACCAGGAATATGACCAAAAGGATAGGCCAGGTACTCAAGAACAGTTTTTTTAAATTTAAGCCAAACTCCCCTCTCTTATCACTTGCTCCATCCCTTTTAAGATATCTTTGCTCCCAAATCAAGCCCCATATCAAGGCGACAAGGGATATTGGAAACTGAACTATTATAATCTCTCGAACTTCTACCCCCAACAAGGCGGAAAGCAATATAATACTGGGATAGAGAGGCCAAACAAATTCCCAAATATGGCGAAACCAGTAATTTACAAAAGTTTTTTCCTCTACTTCAAGACCCATTCTACCTCCCACTTCATCCACCATGGGAGCGGAAAACATGGCTCCGGCTGGCATGGGTAGTAAACCCAAAAAAGAAGGGATAAAGGCTAATACCAATCTATAGTCCTTTACCAATTTTTGAAGGGAATCAACTATGTCCTTTAAACTTTCTATCCTTTTTAAAATACTGCTTAATAAAAGAACCAGCACAATTATTCCGATTAATTTAATAGTTACCGGGTCCATTATAGCCTGTAAAAAATTAATTCCCATTTCTTTGGGGTTCAATCCGAATAAT
>JAHIPR010000260.1 GCA_018903015.1 bacterium | reverse complement strand
CAACCAGCAGGTACCTGGCGGTATATTCGCGGATGATCCCCGGTTACATTTTCACAAATATTCCGATAGGTTTTTCTCACTAAATGATTAAGCTGTTCAATAGTTTGGTTAAAAGCCCGATAAGGCTTTTCGCAAGATTTTGCACCTTCATCCTCTTCTAAATCATATTTTATAAAAAAGCGTTCATAGTCCCGCCAGAAATCATACAATCTCTCCACAAATTGATGAAAAAGATAAGAATCTCTTAAAAGTAGCCCAAATTGAGAATTGGTTTTAGAAACATCCTCTATACTGCTATCTTTACATAATAAAAGAAAACTAGTTAATATAAACTCTTCTTGGATAGATTCGAGAATATCTTTAAAAATTCCTAATAGAGGAGAATCTTTTTTCTTCAAATATTTTAAATATTTTTGAAGTACTTTTTTAAATAACTCACTCTTTATCAACTCTTCACTGTCCTGACAAATTCCCTTATTACTTTTAATAACCACTTGTTTATCATAAAAATAAAATTCTTTTTTCATTATGTTTTATCTTTGCTCCTTTTTAAAAGTTACTTTCTAGTATTGTAAATTCTTTCTATTGAGAAATTTCCCTAGATTTTTCTGTTGCTCTACTAACCGCTTTAATAAGAGCTACTCTTATCCCCCCATCTTCTAATTCCATCAATCCGTCCACTGTAACTCCCGCAGGAGTAGTTACAGCATCCTTTAACAAAGCGGGATGCATTCCTGTTTTTAATACCATCTTTGATGCTCCCAATAAGGTTTGAGCGGTTAATTTTTTAGCCAATTCACGAGGCAGACCCATTCTCACTCCTCCTTCAGTTAAAGATTCGATAATTATATAGGCATATGCCGGCCCACTGCCTGATAAGGCTGTAACTACATCCATTAATTCTTCCCGGTGAATAACCTCCACTAACCCTATTGCTCCAAAGATATCTATGGACATCTGAATGTGATCTTCATCACTATACTTTCCCGGACAAAGAACAGTCATACCTTCATTAATTAAGGCGGGGGTATTGGGCATCGCCCTGATTACCGGGATATTCTTTTCCAAACATTCCTCTATGAATTGGGTACTGGTAGCCGCAGCAATGGATAATATTAACTGTTTTTCGGAAATTATGTCTTTGATATCAGAAAGTACTTCCTTCATTATCTGGGGCTTAACCGCAAGGATAATTATATCTTTCCCTAAAATCATTTCTTTATTATTAATATAAGTTTGAATGCCATATTTTTTGTTTATCTCTTGGGCATGTGCATGTTCTTCCTGGGCATTACTCCCAGCTAAATTTTCTTTCTTCACTAAATTATTTTTGATCATACCATTAAGAAGGGTTTCCCCCATTTTTCCCACTCCGATTATAGCAACTTTTTTATTTGTAAGCATAATATTTATATTCCCCCTTTCGATAAAAAAATGTTTAATTTTTTAAATTAACCAATTTGCCAATCCACCAATTTACCAATTCTCGATCCAATAGTTACCCAGTCTAATCCGCCTACATCCCAAACTTCATCAGTCTACCAATCCACAAAATCTCATCCCAAGGCAAAAAAGTGCATAAAGGGTTTGTTTATCATCTTTTTCTATTTTACTACAGTAAAATTGATATCTCCCCATAGACCCATTTTATCATCTTTTATTATTACTACACCCTTTACTCCTGGTATCTTTTGGGCATCAACTAATCCTTGCTCTACATCTTTTCGTGTTTTAACTATATTACCTACTGCCGTAGCAGCTGCATCAGCAAGCAAAACAGAATCAGAAATTACAGTAACCGCATCCGCTTTCCCAAAACTTAAAGAAGGACCCACCATACCAGAAGATGTGCAAATCCCCATATAATTCTCTTTTGCCTCTATCTTTAAAATAATTCTCTGGCTAAAAGGAGAACTCCCTGCAAATATACTCACTTTTCTCACTTTGTTACTCTTAATAAAAATATCCCCGCCATTTTCCACTATTACTTCAGAAGAATGATTTAAAAGTTCTTTCCCTACGAATTCAGCTATTGCTCCTGCCACTGATGCCATTGGTCCAACTCCACACAATGCTGTTGCGTGAATCATAGACTTGATTATCTCGGGAGCCTTTTTATCCTGGGAATAGGGCAAAAGAGTACTTTTAAATAAGGGGTGGCTATAAATATAATTCTCTATCTGTTTTCTAAAGTTTGAAAGCATCTGTCGGGTATAGAAACTTAATTCTTGATTTGCCCGTATATATAGATCACTTTCTGCTTCCTTTACTTGAAAAGGGATTAAATCCTTTCCTTCAATTAAATTTCGATATTTCCTTTCTTTATATTCTATTTCATTAGTTT
>JAHIPR010000259.1 GCA_018903015.1 bacterium | reverse complement strand
GAAGTAGGTATGGGGAATATAAATTATTTAGAGATAAAGAAGATATTAGAAGCTAAAAATAGAAAAATGGCAGGTAAAACTGTCCCCGCCAAAGGACTATTTTTAATGAAAGTAAATTATTAATTGACCAATTAGCCGATTGACCTATTGACCAATTGCCCAATTAATTAGTCGTTAGTGAATAGTATAGCGTATAGCGGGTAGCGTTTAGCGTATAGTTTTGGATTAGCAAGATACTTGTTCTAATTAAACTATAACTTTAAAACTAAAATTGTAAAGCCATAATTCAAAATTAAAACCTTTTTTCGTATTGCGTATTGCCTATTTCTTATTACGAATTCATTTCGGGCAGACACAAGATCTGTCCCTACATATTACTTGTTACTGTGTTCTATGCGCTATACGCTCTACGCTTTACGCTATACACTATACACTAGTTTGCACGAGATACGATTTACAAGATACGAGATACGGATATGGTTTTATGCTTTTAGATTTACGTTTTAATACTAAACAATATTCACTAAATACTAAATACTACATACTATATACTAATTTAGCCACTAAATAAAATTTGACAGAGACGAAAGAGTATGCTAATATTTTAAAAAATGTTAAGGAGTAGGTAAGGTGGCTATAAATAGAGAATTTACTAAATCAATAAATTCCTTTAATTTTTATTTCTATTACTATTATTCCACCGATGTTTATGCCTTAACATCTTAGAAGTTAAAAATAAGATATCATAGGCATAGACATCGGTTTTATGCCTATGATATCTTTATATATTTATATATAAAGGTCATAGGTTTTTTAAATTCCTATGATCTTTTTTTGTTTTATAAGAGGTTATGGTTAAAGGGGGCTCGATTCATCGAGCCCGTAAAGAATGTAAATGTCATTGCGGGCCCTGATTTTATCAGGGCGTGGCAATCTCAAATTGTGTCAGAGAACTGTCCTCTGGTGTGAAAAAGGAGGTATATATATGCTGGTAAGAGGAATAAGAGGAGCAATAACTGTAAATAGCAATACTAAAGAAGAGATTATAGAAATCACCAAAGAATTGCTGATTGCTTTAAAGAGAGTGAATAATTTTAAGATCGAAGATATAGTAAGTGTTTTTTTTAGTGCCACTCCTGATTTAAATGCTGCCTTTCCGGCTCAGGCAGCACGAGAATTGGGCTGGGATAGAGTCCCTCTTTTTGATATGCAAGAAATCGAAGTTCCAGGGAGCTTGCCAAAATGTATTCGAATATTAATCCAGATAAATTGCCAAAAAAGTCAAACAGAAATAAAGCATTGCTATTCAAGAGGAGCAGAAATATTAAGAAAAGATTTAATTAAAGAAAACTCAGATTAAAAGGAGAGTGAGTCCAAATGATTATCGTAATGAATGGCAAAACCGATGATGCTGATGTAGAAAAAGTAATACAGAAATTACACGAAATGGGACATAAAGTACACATCTCTCGGGGAGAAAAGCGGATTATCTTGGGAGTAATCGGAGATGTAGAAAATTTAACTTCTGTTCCTTTTTACGCCTTTAATGGTGTGGAAGAAATTATCCGTATTGTAAAGCCTTACAAATTGGCAAGCAGGGAGTTTAAGAGTTTTGATACTACAGTTAAAGTAAAGGATGTAGTTATTGGCGGCAAAGAGGTGGTAGTAATGGCTGGACCATGTGTGGTAGAAAATGAAAAACAGATATTTGAGACAGCCCAACAAGTGAAAGCTGCTGGAGCAAAGATATTAAGGGGAGGAGCTTTTAAACCTCGGACTTCTCCTTACAGCTTTCAGGGATTAGGGGAAGAAGGCTTGAAGTTATTGGCTCAGGCTGGGGAAGAGACAGGCTTAGCAGTTGTAACTGAAGTGATGTCGGTTAACCAGATAGAACTGGTAGGTAAATATACCGATATATTTCAAGTAGGCGCTCGTAATATGCAGAATTTTGTATTGCTTCAAGAATTAGGTAAAGCTAAAAAACCAATATTATTGAAAAGAGGAATGTCAGCTACCATAGAGGAACTATTATTATCAGCAGAATATATTTTATCTCAGGGGAATTACGAAGTGATATTATGTGAACGAGGAATTCGTACTTTTGAAAACTATACCCGCAATACTTTGGATTTAAGCGCAGTCCCTGCATTAAAGAGGTTGAGTCACTTGCCGGTAATTGTAGATCCCAGCCATGCTACCGGCAGATGGAGGCTGGTAAGTCCAATGGCTAAGGCTGCCATAGCCGTTGGAGCGGATGGCTTACTTATCGAAGTTCATCCTGACCCCAAAAGTTCACTTAGCGATGGAGCTCAGACTTTAAGACTCGATACTTTTACTCAATTAATGAAAGAATTAAGCCCTATAGTTCAGGCGGTAGGTCGAGAATTGGGTACATCTGCTGAAGATGATTTAGAGAGGATGAAAAATTAAGTGGAACTTGTTTTAGAGAAAATTAACAAAATAAAAGGAAATATATTTGTTCCGGGAGATAAATCAATATCTCACCGCTCTCTGATTTTAGGGTCTATTTCTCGGGGAGAAACTCGTATATATAATTTTTTGAATTCCTTAGATTGTCTTAAAACTATGGAATGCATGCAGGTTTTAGGGGTAGGGATAGAGTTAGACGAAGATAATTCTGTTAATATAAAAGGAAAAGGATTATATGGATTGCAAGAACCAAAAGCTATACTTGATGTGGGGAATTCGGGGACGACCATCCGTTTTTTAACCGGATTGCTTAGTGGACAGAATTTTTATTCTGTTTTAAATGGCGATAATTCAATCAGAAAAAGACCTATGAAAAGAGTAGTCCAACCTCTTCGGTTAATGGGGGCAGATATTTGGGGGAGAGAAGATGGTCATTTTGCTCCTTTAAGTATAAAAGGAAGTAAACTTAATTCTTTCCAATATACCTTACCTGTAGCCAGTGCTCAGGTGAAATCAGCCCTTCTGTTGGCTGGTCTTTATGCAACTGGCAAGACAGTTATTAGTGAACCTCTGTCCACCAGGGACCATACCGAGAGGATGTTAGAAACTATGCAGGCAGATATAAAGATTTCTCCTCCTGAAGTTAAAATAAAAGGCGGAACAGAATTAAGGAGTACTGATATTTTTATTCCTGGCGATATTTCTTCTGCTGCTTATTTCATAGCAGCTGCCAGTATATTAAGAGACTCACAGATTATAATTAAGCAAGTAGGAGTTAATCCTACCAGGACCGGAATAATTGAAATATTAAAAAAAATGGGGACAAAGATTGATATTTTAGATTACCAGATAAAATCTAATGAACCTCGGGCTGATTTAAAAATAGAATATTCAGAATTAAAAGGAATAGAGATTAAAGAAGAAATGGTGCCCCTCCTAATCGATGAATTACCCCTCATTGCTGTGGTGGCAACTCAGGCGCATGGTAAAACGTTAGTAAGTGGGGCAAGAGAATTAAGGGTGAAGGAGTCTGATCGGATAAAAGCTATTGTCAGCCAATTAAAAAAAATGGGAGCAGATATTGAGGAAGAGGAAGATGGTTTTACGGTAAATGGTCCCATCAGATTACAGGGAGCAGTCTGCGAAAGTTACAATGATCACCGAATTGCTATGTCTTTAGCAGTCGCTGCTCTATTAGCCGAAGGTAAAACTGTGATTAGAAATTCAGAATGTATAGATATATCTTTTCCCGGATTCGAAAAGACTCTACGTAAATTAATCAACTTTTAATCTGTCATTGCGAAGGCAGTGAAGAAATCTCTATAAAGGATTAAGGCGGAGGTGTGCAGGCATAAATGAAAAAAGAAATAAACGGAAAGACCAAAATAATCGGGATAATCGGTAAAAATATAGAAAATAGTCTTTCCCCGCTTATCCATAACCAAATAATACTTAAACATTCTTTAAACTTTTGTTATCTACCTTTTCAAGTAGCAGAAACCAATTTAGGTAAAGCCATTCAAGGGATAAAAGCTCTGAATATAAGAGGAGTAAACATCACTTTTCCTTACAAAGAGAAAGTAATTAAATTGTTGGACGAAGTGGAAGAGTCTGCCCAAAGGATTGGAGCTGTAAATACTATTGTCAATAATAAAGGAATTCTTACCGGTTACAATACCGATGTAATTGGCTTCAAGAAAAGCCTGCAGGAAGATGGAAAATTTGCTATAAAAGGGGAGAAAGCAATTATTTTAGGAGCAGGAGGGGCTGCTCGGGCAGTTGTTTATGCTCTTTTAGAGGAAGGGATAGAAGAAATATACATCTTTAATCGAACTACTGATAAGGCTGAAAAGATTAAACAGGATCTTTTAACCTTTTTCCCCGGGAGCAATATTAATATATTCCCTTTAGACAAAGAGAGGTTAAAAGATAAAATAGAGGAGGCTCATCTTTTAGTTAATGCTGCTTCTTTAGGAATACCCCCTCAAATCGATAAAACCCCTTTACCAGATGAAAAATTATTTCATCATAATCTCTTAGTTTATGACCTTATCTATCACCCCGCGAAGACTCTTTTTCTAAGACAAGCAGAGAGGGCAGGAGCAAAGATAATTAATGGTTTACCGATGTTAGTTTATCAAGGTATAGAGAGTTTCTATCTCTGGACTGGCTTTAAACCAGAAGGGAAAGAAGTATTAGAAATGATTAAAAGAATTACTTATATTGCTTGAAAGTCAAAGAGAAGGGAGAAAATACAAAATGCTAAGATTTCTTGATGCGGGAGAATCTCACGGAAAATGTTTGTTGGGAATAATAGAAGGTTTGCCAGCAGGT
>JAHIPR010000258.1 GCA_018903015.1 bacterium | reverse complement strand
TATTATTCCGGAAATGGGTAAACCTACCTTTGAGATGGATGAAGGTCAGATGGAGATTGGCATCGGTATTCACGGAGAACCAGGGATAGGGAAGGGAGAACTAAAATCCGCCGACGAGATAGTAGAAAAAATAATGGAGTCTATCTTAGAGGACCTACCCTATCAATCGGGGGACGAAGTATCGGTGCTGATAAATGGATTGGGAGCTACCCCTAAAGAGGAACTGTACGTAGTATATAGAAAAGTAGCACAAATATTAAAAGACAAGAAGATAACTGTATATCATCCCTATATCGGTGAGTTTGCCACCTCTATGGAGATGGCCGGAATGTCTATTTCCTTATTAAGACTCGACAATGAGCTAAAAGAGTTATTAAAAAAGTCAGCAGATACCCCTTTCTTTGTGCAAGCAGAACTTAAATAAAAAGGAAGATATAATATGAATAAACTAAATTCTTCGGATTTAGAAGGCTTATTTGCTAAGGTTAAGGATGTAATGATTGAAAACAAAGATTGGTTATTTGAATTGGATTCAGCAATAGGTGACGGAGATTTAGGGATAACTATGAGTACTGGATTTTCTAAAGTTCACGAAATGATATCAATACTGGAGGAAGAGGATATAGGAAGAGTCTTCATGAAAGTTGGCATGACCTTAGCAGAGACTGTCCCTTCTACTTTGGGTACTCTTATTGCTACAGGTTTTATAAGAGCTGGCAAAAGCGTTAAAGACAAAACCGAAGTTGATCTATCTGATTTTGTTCTAATAATGTCGGCTTTTGTTGAGGGAATAATGGAAAGAGGGAAAGCTAAACCATCGGAAAAAACCATTATCGATTCATTGTATCCTGCTTTTGAAGCCCTCAAATTAGCTTCAGAAAGTAACAAAAGTTTGAAAGAGGGTTTTAGCCAGGCCTATGAAGCCGCTAAAGGTGGAGTTGAAGATACTAAAGAGATGCTCCCAAAACACGGAAGAGCTGTTTGGTATAGAGAAAAATCAATAGGCAAGAAAGATCCCGGTGCAGTTGCGGGTATGTTGCTGATAAAAGCTTTTTATGAATATTTAGAAAATAAAAAGTAACAAAAGGTTCAGCGGTGCTGGGCGCCGTCGCAGCCGGAAAATAGGGTTTTAACTTTAAACCGAGGGTGTGGCATTGCTTCCCTATCCGCTGTCTACAAAAGCTAGTTTTATTTTGCTATTTAAAAAAGGAACACCAGAGGAAGATTTACAGATTGTAAATTTAAACGAAAAGTTTGGGTTGTCTATTAAGATTATTTTGTAAATTTAGAATTATAGTTATATTAATAAGAGGAGGATCGTATTATGGTAAATGTATTAGAAGGTATCTTTGGAGTGAAAAAACCGATTATTGGGATGGCACACTTACTGCCTTTACCAGGGAACTATCTGTACGATGATATTGGGGGAATAGAAGCGATTGTAAAAGGAGTGATTCAGGATGTGGAAAAACTTCAGTCAGGAGGAGTGGATGGTATTATGTTTTGCAATGAGCATGACAGACCGTATTCCTTTAAAGCCGGGGTAGGAACGATAGCAGCAATGTCTTATGTTATTGGTATGGTAAAATCTCAGGTAAAGGTACCTTTTGGAGTAGATGTACTTTGGGACCCTCTTGCCGCTTTAGGAATAGCTAAAGTAGCGGGAGCCAGTTTTGTAAGAGAGATTTTTACCAATGAATTTGCAGGGGATATGGGGATGTGGCATACTAATTGCCATGAAGTATTCTCCTATCGAAAACTGATAAAGGCGGAAAATATCAGACTATTCTTTAATATAAATGCTGAATTCTCCGCACCGGTAGCTCCCCGACCTCTATCAGTCGTTACTAAGAGTGTTATTATGTCCTCTTTGCCAGATGCCCTGTTGGTCTCTGGTCCGGTTACAGGAATAGTTGCCAAAATGAACCTATTTAAAGAGATAAAAGAGAATGCAGGCGAGGTGCCGGTTTTAGCCAATACGGGAGTTAACTCTGAAACCGTAGAAGATATTTTAAAAGAAGTTGATGGTGCTATTATAGGAACAGCTTTTAAGGTTGATGGAATCACCTGGAATCCGGTCAGCCAGGAGCGCGTGAACAAGCTTATGCAAAAAGTAAGTTCACTTAGAAAAAATTTGAAGAAATAAAAATTCTACATAGCTAATTATCTATTTGTTATAAACGCTTATTTTTAGGCTTGTTAAAACTTAATTTTAAAAGAGGATGATTGTTGTGCATGAAGGCTGTACTTTGGGTATTGATATAGGTACCCATGGGTCAAAAGGAGTTATTGTAACTAAAGATGGTGTGGTATTAGGAGATTCTTGCTGTACTCATAATCTGATTATTCCTAAGGCTGGTTACGCTGAGCATAATGCTTTTTCCTGGTGGAATGACTTTGTATTTTTAACCAAAGACCTTCTCCAAAAGACTGGTATCGACAATGGCTCTATTTCGGCGGTGGGCTGTAGCGCTATTGCCCCGACTATGCTGCCTTTGAATAGTAAGGGGGAGCCGCTTAGGAACGCTATTTTGTACGGAATAGATAATCGAGCCGAAAAAGAGATCTTTGAAATGACCGAAAGAATCGGCGAGAATAAGCTTCTGAAATATAACGGAATTCTTCTATCCTCTCAAGCTGCCGGTCCGAAGATATTGTGGTTTATGAAAAATGAACCAGAGCTCTTTAAGAAGACAGCCAAGATCGTTACCGCCACAACATATTTGGTCTACCGTCTGACCGGCCGTTCGGTAATAGATTATTATACGGCAAACACCTTTAATCCCCTCTTTGATTGCAGGAAAAAAGAATGGACAGACGCTCTTTGGCCGGATGCTCCCCTCGACTTATTACCCGAAATAACCTGGACTACCGACATAGTTGGTGAGATTACCGGAGAAGCTGCTAAAGAAACAGGATTGAAAGAGGGCACAAAAGTCATTGCCGGTACATCAGATGCAGCGTCAGAAGCTATAAGTTCCGGAGTGGTAGAAAATGGTGACTTAATGATAATGTACGGGACTAGCTCCTTCTTTATAGAGATAACTGATAAGTTTGCTAAAGCAGACAGAAATATATGGCCTACTATATTTTTACAACCAGAGCAGTATGCAATTGCTGCTGGTATGTCTACTTCGGGAGCAGTAATGTCTTGGTTCAGCGATCTATTAGACGGTTATTCATACCAGTTATTAGATAGATTGGCTGAGGAAATTCCCCTGGGATCTGAAGGGCTTTTGCTCTTACCCTATTTTAGCGGAGAAAGGACGCCGGTAAATGACCCTAATGCCCGAGGAGTGTTAGTCGGATTAAGCCTATTCCATAAAAAGGGACATATCTTCAGGGCAATTTTAGAAGCAATAGCCTATGGTATTAGGGATAATATAGAGAACATAGAGAAAGCGGGTCTGCCGGTAAGAAGAGCGGTAGCTATCGGGGGAGGAACTAACAGTGCAGTCTTATTACAGATTGTAAGTGATGTTACAAAATTAGATCAGTTGGTTCCTAAAATAACTTTAGGGGCTTGTTATGGTGATGCTTTTTTAGCAGGTTTGGGTATTGGATATAATAAATCATTGAAGGATATTTTAAGTTGGATTGAATGGGATAAAAAAATAATTCCTATAGAGAAAAATAGTTCTCTGTACGGTGAATATTTTAAGCTTTATAAAGAGCTGTATCGAGCAACATCTAAGGTATCTCACAACTTGGTAGCCATTTCTAAAAGATAAAATTTTTATAAATAATAAAAAATGAGGAAATTAATTATGAATAAATTTAAAAGATTAGAAGATCAACTTAGAGAATTAACCGCTATTCCCAGCCCTTCCGGTTTTGAAGAGCCGATGATTAAATATATGTATGAAAAAGCAAAGGCATACGGAATTAAAGCAGAGGTCGATTCATTGGGGAATGTCATAGCCAGTTTTGGGGCTCCTTCTAAGGGGTCAAAAATTATGATAATAGCTCATATGGACGAAGTGGGAATGATTGTACGTAAAATTAGTTCCAATGGTTTTTTAAGAGTAGAGAAAATTGGGGGCATCCCCGAAAAGATACTGTTAGGCTGTAAAGTGCTGGTGAGAGCGGAGAAAGGTAATTTTATCGAAGGAATTGTCGGTAGCAAATCCCACCATCTTACCGCTGTAAGTGAAAGATATAAGGTAATACCCATCGAGGAACTGTATATCGATATAGGCTGTTCTAGCTCTCAAGAAGTCCTCTCTTTAGGGGTTAATGTGGGTAGTTCAATTACTTACGCCAGAGATTTTATTCGAAATGGTCCTATTGTTTTTTCCCCTGCTATTGATAACCGAGGAGGCTGCCTGGTTCTGCTTTGCCTTATAGAAAGACTTTTAAATAAAGAATATTCCCCGGAAATATATCTGGTAGGTTCAGTGCAGGAGGAATATAATTTAAGGGGAGTACTGCCCGCTGCCCGAGCAATACAACCTGATTTTGCTATAGCTATAGATGTAGCGGTATCTTGCGATACACCCGATCTCGATAAAACAGATGTAAAGCTTGGAGGAGGGCCGGTGATTAACACTTATAGTTTTCACGGCAGGGGGACCCTGGCAGGTGTTGTGCCCAATCCAAAATTACTAAATTTATTTGAAAAAGCTTCAAATAAAGCAGACATTCAAATACAGAGGAATGTCTTTTATGGAGGCTTGACCGATGCTTCTTTTTTGCAACTCGAGAACAGAGGGATTCCCTCGATAGAGGTAGGCTTCCCAGCAAGATATACGCATACCCCTCTGGAAAGCTGCCATTTAAGAGATATCGAACAATTAATTGAATTGTTAGAAGTTTTTATATTGAATTTACCAAAAGATGTTGATCTTTCACGTATTTACAATATTAATTACTAACAAACTTATAAAAATAATATCAGGAGAAGAATAAATGAAATTAAAATTTAATTATTACATGCCAACTCGGATTATATTTGGAGCAGGTGAACTCAGTAAACTTGCTAATACACCATATTTACCCGGCAAAAAAGCCCTTGTGGTTATCAGTTCTGGAACTTCAATGAAAAAATATGGTTATCTTGACCGGGTCAAGGGATATTTAAAAGAAAATGGAGTTCAAACCGTTCTATTCGATAAAATTCTTCCTAATCCCATAGCCGAACATATAGCTGAAGGAGCTAAAATAGCTAAAGATAATAACTGTGATTTCGTTATTGGTTTGGGGGGTGGAAGCTCTATTGATTCGGCAAAAAGTATTGCCATTATGGCAAAAAATTCAGGAGAATATTGGGATTATGTAAACGGAGGCAGCGGTAAGGGCAAAAAAGTAGAAAAAGGAGCTTTACCGATAGTCGCCATTCCCACTACAGCCGGGACAGGAACCGAAACTGATCCCTGGACAGTTATCACCAAAACAGAGACCAATGAAAAAATTGGTTTTGGTGGTGATTATAGCTTACCATCTTTAGCTATAGTAGACCCTGAGCTGATGTTAAGTATCCCTCCAGATTTTACTGCTTATCAAGGGATGGATGCTTTTTTCCATTCTGCAGAAGGATATATATCTATAAAAAATCAACCGGCAAGCGATATGTATGCTTTAGAAGCAGTAAATCTTATCACAAAATATCTTCCTGTAGCTGTTCATGAAGGTAAAAACTTGGAAGCACGTTCAGCTGTTGCCTGGGCCAGTACAGAATCAGGAATAGTTGAGTCTTTGTCTTCCTGTGTCTCCCACCATTCTATGCAGCATGCTCTTAGTGCTTTTCACCCAGAGCTGCCTCATGGAGCAGGTTTAATCGCTTTATCTGTAGCATATTTTAGTTTTATGGCTGAAAAATGCCCTGAGAGGTTTTTAGATTTGGCAAAAGCTATGGGAGAAAATATTGATCTTCTTCCTGAAAAAGAAAAGGCATTTGCTTTTATTTCTGCTCTGAAAAAACTTATTAAGAATATTGGTATGGATGACCTTAAACTTAGTAATTTTGGTATCGAAAAAGAAGAGATAGAAATATTGGCTAAAAATTCGATGGATACCATGGGTTCGCTTTTTAAATATTCAGATCCCTATAAATTATCTTTGGAAGAAGTAATATCAATTTATAAAGCTTGTTTATAGTTAAAAAAATTTTAAAGGCAAGGAGTAGGAGAGATGAAGGGTAAGGAAAGCTCGAGAGTTTTAAAAGATGCCATGATAGATGTGCCGGGGATAAAGGTAGGGCACAGCCAAAATCTAAAAGCCGGGACTGGCTGTACGGTGATTATTTGTGAAAAGGGAGCAACAACAGGAGTTGATGTGCGGGGAGGAGCTCCAGGTACGCGGGAGACGGACCTTTTAAATCCGGTAAATCTGGTAGATAAAGCCCACGCTATTTATCTTAGTGGAGGCAGCGCCTTCGGATTGGATGGAGCCTCAGGAGTGATGAAGTATTTGGAAGAAAAAGGAATAGGTTTTGATGTGGTGCTAACCAAGGTTCCTATTGTCCCTGGGGCAGTGCTCTTTGACCTTGCGGTAGGTGATTACAGGGTTAGACCTGATGCCAGGATGGGTTATGACGCCTGTCTTAAGGCCAGCGAAGAGGAGGTTATGCAGGGTAATGTTGGAGCTGGAACCGGGGCAACGGTAGGGAAAATATTTGGCGGACTTCGCTGTATGAAGAGCGGCCTGGGTACCGCTAGTTTTAAGTCTCAAGAACTAATCGTAGGAGCAATAGTGGCAGTAAACTGTTTTGGAGATGTAGTTGACCCGGAAAGCGGAGAGATTATTGCCGGGGTTTTAAGTGAAAACAAAAAGGAATTCGCTAATACTATGTCCTTCTTAAAAAATTTCCCCCAAAGAAGTGGGAGTAGTTTTCCAACAAATACTACTATAGGAGTAATAGCTACAAATGCAAAGCTGACCAAGGCTGGTGCG
>JAHIPR010000257.1 GCA_018903015.1 bacterium | reverse complement strand
ATAAATGCGATTGGCAATCTTAAATAAGATTTCCTCACTAAGTTTTAAATCAGAAAAGATATAATATCCACGAACTACTTTCTTAATATAGCCCTTATCCTGCCACTCATTTAATCTTCTCCGATGAAAATCAGGTTCAATATTTTTAATCTCATTTAAGGAAAATATTGTGAAACCCCTTAACTCGCTCTTTAATTCTAAAAATTTCATCTTATTTCTCCAAAATGCTATTTATAACACTTTCAAGAAATATAATATCACTTTACTAATCTAAAAGCAAAAAATAAAGGCTTTCCCCTTAAAAAACAGATGACAGAAAAAACCATTTTAATGATAGCAAAAAATCGCCCAACAATTCGATATAAGATCTTAAGCGGGGTTAGAAATGGTAAACTAAAATGCACCTAAGGTGCAAAATTGTTTTCCGCACAAGGTGCATTTCTACTTGCCACTTACACAAATACATAACATCCTACTTCGTCAGGATTAGGTAATTTATCTGGATAAGGGTGGGCAATTTTTCGCAAAACAGGAGGGTAAACTATTTTTTCTAAGGCATCAATATCGAATTTAATACTTGCCGGAGTCGATGCATTACGAGGACCTCGATAATAAATACGGGCTTCTACTGATAAAGGAGATTCTCTTTGTTTAAGTTTTGGTAAAGCTAAAGAAAAATCAATACCTGACGCTTCCGCTACACGTTTTAAAATCCTATCGAGAATTGTGGATATATCTTTAAGTTCGATAGGCCCATCAGGTAATACAGTAAAATCTAAGTCCTCGGAAAACCTATAGGTTTCAATAAAACACTTTTTGATGCATGTTCCTCCTTTAAATGCCCATTTAGGGCCAACATCTGGGTCAGAACCTATCCCCCAAAGAATCCAACCAATTACATAATCTTTCTCAATAATATCTTCTCTTAGACCCCATTCGCTGACTAAATTTTTAATATCTTCGTGACTAATCATTGTTTCTCCCTTCTTACCCTATAGTTACATTGACTCGAAGGTTCCACCGGCGTAAAATATGTCCTTTGGTAGAAACAGTAGGATCAAAAGTAGAATAACCTTTACTCAGGTTTGACCGGCAAACTTCGATGGTATTTGGAAATTTAAGATTTAAGGCTTCAATGATGTAACCTAGCCGTTTATAAATTGTTCGATTATTCAATTGTTTTATATATGCCAGGAGCTTTTTCTCATCTTTATATTCTCCTTCAAAATATTGATTTACTATTTCTGTAATATGTCGCATACCTCCACCAATATAAGGGTCATCTAAAATATCAATTATTGTTCGGGAAGGATCAGAAACCTTTACTTTAGTCTGTTGCCTCCAGATTGTATTTGTACCAAACAATTTTTCGTTTTGTACAACTTTTACAATATATAGAGTATCTTGAATAAGAGTTCTTCTCTTTCGAACAGGACGAGATGTAAAAACCACAATATCTTTAAAAATTTGTTCAGTAAGACCCCAATGTTCACAAGCGCTCCAACCACCAATATAACCTGGTGTAAATATTTGAGTGGCAATTATCCAGGGATCTTCTCTTCGTTCATATGGTTTAAGTGTTCCTAAAGGTACAGTTATATATAGACCTTTACGAACTCGGGTCAGCCATCCCCGAGATGCCCAATAAGCAAGAAGACGACTTGTCTTGGAATAACTTAGTCCTAATATTCTTACTGCATCGGGTATTCCAAAAGGCCCTTTTTGTTTTCGGTTCAAAAGGTCAAGTAATTTTCTATTATTTTTTAAAATACCCCCGGGTATTTTTTGATTGGTATATTTATCTTGCATTATATTCACTCCGACAGAAGAATTAACACTTTGAATATACCATATATATTATTTAATTGTCAATTAAAATTAACCATATTTACTCACAAATGGGGAAAATGTGTAAAGTCTGTGGGGAAATACCTTCTTGGAATGCGCTATGGGGTCAGGTCTCAACATTTGACATTCATATTTCTTTTAAGGCCGTTATCACCTTTTGCAAGTTCTCTTTTATTTCATCATTAACTTCGCTTTTTTGTTCAAATCTTT